>CAZDGT010000210.1:0-23121 GCA_964504905.1 uncultured Bordetella sp.
ATCAGTGTTGGTTGATCAGTAGCGATAAGCTTTATCGGATTGAAGAGCGATAGCCTTGGCCTACAGTCGATGGAGTGATCCGCGAAGTGGTCGGCGCCACCGCGAAGTAACGGGGCTACTTCAGCCCTAGCAGAAAAGCCGGATTCTTCCGTGCCATCAGATCGATCTCATCCTGTGTCATGCCTTCTTTGAGAAGCGCCTGAATGTAGCTCCTCATGCCCGCGGTATGCACCGGGTTGACGGCATTCCCCAGGTCCGTGGACATGATCACGTGGGCTGCTCCCACCGCCTTCATACTCTGCGCATACACCGCCATGGTTTTCTGACTGGTCCCGGCGTAAGGCAGCGTCCCGCCATAGCAATATTCCAGGAACGCTCCCATAGCGGCGGCTTCCTTCAATTGCTCGACACTCATGTTCAGGCCTTGCATCGGATGCGTCACCACGATCCGTTTGACTCCCATCTTGCTTGCCTCGCGGATAAGCAGCAGGCTCTCTTCGGGCGAACTGTGGCCGGTGGCGAGCGCGATATCCTCGCGCGCGATGATGGCCAGCACCTGCTTGGTTTCGGGCAGAAGCTCTCCGTTCTTAGCGATGGGCACGAACGGGCGATTCGGGTTTGACGACCGCCGGACGCCATATTCCGAGTCCATCGTTGGCATCCACACGATGCGTCCAAACCGCCCCGGCAGGTCAACCATCTGCTGCACTGCCGCTGGATTGACCCCGCCTACCGCCCTGTTCAGGGCAATGGCGCCAAATACGTCGACGCCCGGCACTTCTCCGTGGACGAGAAAAGCAATCCCCGTTGTCGGGAAAAAGTGGTTCTTGAAGACCACCGCGCGCATCCCTTCCCGCTGCGCCATGCGAGCCAAAGTGATGGCATCGATGGAGCGGGGAATCGTTTCGGGATCGACATGGGCGTGAACGTCAATCACACCCTGTAACGATTGCGCGAGTGTAACAGTGGTCCAGAGCAGGAGTAAGAGAGCAGTCCGCATGATCCTCCTGATTCTATTCCTTCGCCGATGCCACGGCAAATCCATTTTGCTGAGGGTAGGATGGCCACCAAAGTGCACTCCTCCCTAGAGGAGGCTACACATGAACTCGAACGATTTTGCATATTTTGGATTGGGAGCGGCCCTAGGTGTTGCAACCGCTATATTACTTACTCCCAAATCGGGGCCCGAGACGCGCAAATACCTGCGCGAAAAGGCTGAAGACAGTACCGACTATTTGACCGCCCGTGCATCCGACGTGCAAGATGCGGCATCGCAAGCGATCAAGCGCGGAAAGAAAGCAGTGCAGCATCACACCGAGAACTTGAGTGCCGCCGTGGATGCCGGCGTTCAAACCTTCCGTGAAGCCGTGCAAACTACTCCGTAAAGGCGGGGCCGCTCAGCGCTGGGCGGCCTGTGCTCCATGCCAGCTTAGCCAGGCCGACGGATCGTCGCCAATTGTCTGCAGGGTGATTTCTCGCAGGGCCTGATACACCCACTTCTTGGTGGTTTGGTCCAGATTCGGATCTCGACTAAAGCGGATCAACTCGGGTACGGCCGTCTTTCGCAGTTCGCGCGGCAGCATGCCGGAGTCGGCTAGATTACACGCCGCCCTTTCACGCAGGTCGTGGGAGGAATCGCTATGAAATATTTCCAGTAGCGGAGCGATCGTATTTTCAGTACCAAGCAGCGCCAGGCCGTTGATCGCTGCTGCCCGCGTGTCGCCGTCCGGGTCATGCGCATACAACTGCAGCGTATCGAATACTTTTTGGCGTTCTACACCCCGATTGCCAAGTATGCCTAGGTGAGACAGATAGAAATACTTGCGGTCTGCCGTAGTTGCGGCCGCATTGATGATCTCGTCGACGGCTTCGCGCGTCTTATGAAAGCCCGCCTCGATCCGCCAGATTTCCAAAGCCGCGGCGCGAACCCGCAGGTCGCTTGAAAAATACGCTACGTCCGTAAGCTTGGTTAGCTCAGGCGTCGAGTGAATCTGCCCCAACCACCCGTCCCCGCGCTTTTCGATTTCCTGGCTCGCTCCCGAATAGTGATTGATCGTTCGCTCCAGCAGCCGCATCACTTGATCTTGTGCTTGCATGGCGTTGATCTCTTCAAGCTCATGCTCGGATAGTTGTGCCGACGACGCAGCGACCGGGGCGCCCGAGAGTTGTAAGAGACCTTCCAGTTTGGCCAGGATGCTTTGTCCGGAGAGAGCAAGCGTGGCCGTCAGAACCACTGCGAGAGATAAAACCACGCGACCTGCGCTCATGTCGCTAGTATGCCTGGATGGATTGGCAAGGGAAACAGAAATAGCTACGTAGTACCAAAATACCAAGGGAGCAAACATTTCCATCTCTATTTGTTTTGAGGGATAATGGAACAACCGTATGCCGAGCTATCAAATCCATCGCTTAAAGGATCATCTCCGCCAGTCGTTCCGTCAGGCTCCGCACGTAAGCGGCAGCGCGAACGTAAAGCCGCGGGACTACGAACCGGGCGAGTCGGTCGATGCCTCCACGCCCTACGCTGCTTTCTTCGCTCTTCAGGAAACCGCCGCGCCCCTCGTTCCCGGTGACCTGCTTGAGACCGAAAATGGAAGCTTGCGCATCTACAAGTTTGTGGGCTTCGAGGAAGCGCAGTGGGTGCTGCCCGAAGTGAAGCCGGAAGGTAAGCCCGACGCTGCAGCGGAAGAAGTACTAGCCGGTTCCACCGAGTCCTAAGGCTTCACTTAGGTTTCACGGAGTGCTCGGCAGGGTTACACTGGACTGAGATGGAAGCAAGTAACGGGAGGGAGACCCGCATCAACTCGTACGCGCTCGTATCGTATCTCCCCGGACCACTCGCCGCGCTGCTGGATGAACTCCGCCACGATTTCGCTCCCGAGTCGCGTGCCAAGGCCCACGTGACCATCCTCCCGCCGCGCCCCCTTCTGGTGCCTGCCGAAGAAGCCATGGACGAACTCCGGGTTCGCCTGCAGGACTTCGCTCCCTTTAAAGTCGAACTGGGCGATATCGAGGTATTCACGGGCACGCAGGTTATCTACGTCTCAATCCAGACTGGTTTCGGTGAATTGGAACGAATGCATCGGGCGCTCAACACCGGCCGTGTGGCTTTCGACGAACCTTATCCCTATCACCCGCACGTGACTGTTGTGCAGGAACTGACTCCGCAGGACGTTCCCAACGCCGCGCAGTTTGCGCGCTGGCGTTGGAGCGAATTCAAGCATTCGCGGAGTGTGTGGATTGACCGCCTGGCCTTCGTGCAAAACACCGTTGAAAACTGCTGGACCGATCTGGCAATGCTGAACTTGGGCAGCCCCGTTGCCCGCTAGCCTCCGGCTAGAATAGGTTTTTGTATGCCTGAGATCACCATTCGGCGCGCTACCGTTGAAGACGCGCCCGCCTGCGGTGTCATCTGCTACCAGGCCTTCCGCGACATCAATACGGCCCACAACTTTCCGCCCGATTTGCCGTCGGTTGAGGCCGCCACCGGAGTGCTCTCGATGATGTTCTCTCATCCCGGCTTCTATGGCGTTGTGGCTGAATCCGGCGGGCGCATCATCGGCAGCAATTGCCTGGACGAACGCACGCCCATTGGCGGCGTTGGACCGATTACGGTCGAGACCAGCGCGCAGAACGCGGGCGCTGGCCGCATGCTGATGAAGGCCGTTCTTGACCGCGCAACGGAGCGCAAATTCACCGGAGTCCGCCTGCTGCAAGCCGCCTTTCACAACCGGTCGCTGTCTTTGTATACCAAGCTGGGCTTCGATGCCCGCGAGCCAATCTCAACCATGCAGGGGCCGCCCATACGGAAGCCCATGGATGGCTTTCATGTTCGTCCCGTTCTCTTGTCCGATCTGGAGGCCTGCAACCGGCTCTGCAGCAAAGTACACGGGCATGACCGCGGCGGCGAACTGGTTGACGCCATCCAGCAGGGCACTGCGAAGTTGGTGGAGCGTGCCGGACGCATCACCGGCTACACATCTTCCATGGCTTTCTTTGGACATTCGGTGGGTGAGACCGTGGGCGATCTTCAGGCTTTGATTTCCACTGCGGAATCGTTTGGCGGACCAGGCATTCTGGTGCCTACCCGCAACGCCGCGCTCTTTCGCTGGTGCCTGGAGAACGGGCTGCGCGTGCAATATCCGATGACTCTCATGTCCTTGGGCATGTATCAGGAGCCGGCGGGATCCTTCCTGCCCTCGGTTCTCTTTTGAAAAAACGGGAACATCAATATCGGATAACCACCACCTGGACCGGGAACCTCGGCTCAGGCACCAGCGACTACCACGCCTATTCTCGGAATCATGAGATCAAGATTCTGGGCAAGAGCGCGCCGCTACTGGCTTCTTCCGACACTGCCTTCCGAGGCGACCCGGCGCGCTACACTCCCGAAGATTTGCTGGTCGCGGCGCTCTCTTCCTGCCACATGCTGTCGTACCTGCATCTCTGTGCGGATGCCGGTATTGTGGTGACGGAATATGAGGACGCGGCCAACGGGTTCATGGCGGTACATGCGGATGGATCAGGAGAGTTCACCCGGGTCCTGCTGCGCCCGCGCGTGGTTATCACCGATTCGTCCCGGATTTCCGACGCCAAGGCCCTCCATCATCGCGCCGATGAGCTGTGCTTCATCGCCCGTTCAGTGAATTTTCCGGTGGAACACGAGCCGGTCGTGGTCGGAGCCTAGAACATTTCCAACTGTCCTTCGGGCTTCGCGGGTTTGGCCACTTTCCGGCGGCTACCGACCACCCCGATCACTTGCACCTCGCGCAGCGCCAAACGAGGCACAAAGATCCGCTGGTTATGGAAGCTGGGGTCCGGCGGCGTGATGAAGAACCCGTTTGGTTCCAGCAGAATGAGATTGTTGGCCAGCATGCCCTCGGTGGAGTCGCCATCCTGGAATACCAAACGAACCCAGAGTCCCGGAGCCTTGGGACGGCTGGCGAACGTGCGGTGTTCGCGCCAGGTATCGCCTCCATCGAAATCGCGAACAAAACAAACCGCCTTTATCTCGGAGTAAGGCAACCGCAGCAGCATCCCGGCCGGAGTAAGCAACTCTACAGCGTCCTCAGCAAACCCGCCGGGCGTCTGCACGAATCCCTGCACGGATTCGCGCTCAAAGCGGGTCACAAACACCTTTTTGTTGGTCGTTAGAGCCACTTACGGGTATTTTTTGGCGCTTTTCCTTCCAAACAATTTTGCAAGTATTGTATCATTGGCACAATGCAGGCGACGGTGCCCCCGTTTAGGCCACTTGCTCCAAGCATCCAGGCCTATCTCAATTTCTGCCGGGTCGAAAAAGGCTTGGCGGCGAACTCTCTGCATTCCTATCAACTTGATCTCAAAAGGCTTAGCGAAACAATTCGGAAACCCGTGACCGACCTCGCCGCGCCGGATCTCACCGGCTACGTTGAATCCTTGTATAAGCTGGGCCTGTCGGCTCGGTCTATCGCTCGTCATATCACTACTTTACGGAACTACTGCCGCTTCCTGATGCAGGAAGGACAACTGGCGCACGACCCCAGCGAGTTCCTCAACCAGCCGAGGCAATGGACGACACTCCCTAAGTACCTTAATCGTGAGGAACTTGACCGCCTCTTAGCGACCCCTCCTGCGGACAAACTCACGGGGCTGCGTGACCGTGCAATGTTGCAGTTGCTGTATGCCACGGGCCTGCGTGTTTCCGAACTGTGTGGCCTGGATCTCGCGGCCGTCGAGCGCGAGATGGGTGTCCTGAGAGTGACCGGGAAGGGCAATAAGCAGCGGCTGGTGCCGTTTGGCCAGGCGGCTGGGCAGGCCATGGATGAATATCTGGGTGGCGCACGGCCGCGGCTCCTCAAGGGGCGCGGCAGCCGGCATTTGTTTGTGACCGCACGCGGCGGAGCGATGACTCGCCAGTCTTTCTGGAAGCTGCTGCGCGGCTATGGCCTGAAGGCAGGTATCAGCCGGGCGCTGACGCCTCACGTGATCCGCCACAGTTTCGCCACCCATCTGGTGGAGGGCGGAGCCGACTTGAGAAGCGTGCAGATCATGCTGGGCCACGCCGACATTTCCACCACGCAGGTTTACACGCACGTCGCGCAGCGCCGGTTGCGTGAAGTAATCGAGCAGCACCATCCCCGGGCGTGAACGCCGGGCAGCGGAATTGAGGGCAGGAGCGAATGGGCGATTACATGTTTATGCTGGAGAGCCACCTGAGCGCTGGCCAGTACCGCGTGGTAGGGCAGATGCGCGAGCTCGCCAGCGAAGCTGGGCTGCAGGTATTTCTGACGGGCGGCGCCATGCGCGATACGCTCGGCGGGTTCCCGGTGCGCGATCTGGATTTCACGGTTGAGGGCAACTCCCTCAAGCTCGCCAAGCTGGCCGAGAAAAAATTTGGCGCGAAGATTGTCTCTACCGACGATCATTTCAAGTCCGCGGATCTTGTATTTCCAGGCGGCGTGACGGCGGAGATCGCCATGGCGCGGCAGGAACGGTTCGCCAAGTCCGGTGCGCGGCCGCAGATCAGTCCCGCCACCATCCACGAAGACCTGCGTTGCCGCGACTTCACGGTCAACGCGATTGCGCTCTCGCTCAACAAGGCATCATTGGGGCTGCTGATCGATCCCACGAACGGTATCGGCGATATCGAGCGCAAGGAACTGCGTACCAGTCATAACTATTCCTTCTACGACGATCCCGCGCGCATGCTGCGATTGATCCGTTTCAAGGCGCGCCTAGGCTACGCCATCGACGAGCGCACCCGCGCACACTATGAGAATGCCCGTGAAGCGGAGATGCTGGGCAAGATCACCACCGAAGCGCTGGGTGCAGAGCTGCGTAAGATGGCTGAAGAGCCCAACGCCGGGGACTTGATCGAGGGACTGGAGCAGGAGAAGCTGCTGGACCTGTATTCGCCTACGCTAGCCGGTGCCAAAACCAACCTGCCAACATTTCAAAAGCTGCAAAAAGCCCGTCAGATGACTCCGGTGGGTGCGGAATTCCGCATTCATTCCATGCCGCTATTCCTGAACATTCTGCTGGAAAAGCTCAATGCCAAGGAGCGCGCGAGTCTCATCAAAGCAGCCGGTCTGACCAAGGCTGAGATCGCTGCGGCGCAAAAACTTGACGCCATTGCCAAGAAACTGGAGCGCGACTTAAAGAGCGCAAAGTTGCAGAAGGCGTCGCAACTCTATCTGGCGCTAGTGGGTGCACCCGGCGAAGCGATCTTGTACCTGGTACTCCACTCTCAGCAGCGTATTGTGCAAGACCGCATCAAGAATTACTTCCAGAAACATCTGCCGGCGTCGCAGGAGATCACGAACGAGGTAGTGGCGGCTACCGGAGTTACGCCGGGAACGCCGAAGTTCCAAAAGGTGAAGGAGCAGATGATCCTCACCCGTCTCGACGCCCGGCCCAAGAAACCAGCTCCGGAGCCCGAGCCAGTGTCGGCTCCACCAATGTCGAGTTTCGCTCGCGGGCCCAGCGTGCGGCACACGCGCTAGTCCAGCCAGGCCGCGCCAGTGGTATTCTGATCGCACGTGTTTCGAGGACACCATCGCAAAGTCCGCCTCCTCTTCGGACTCTCCGATATTGTTTTGACCACGCTGGCGTTTCTGATCGCCTATCGCGCGCGAGTGGCACTGGACCACGTCCCTCTGGAGCACGACTTCCATTTGACCGCGCCGGTGCAGGTGCTGTTGCTGGGCGGGTCCCTGATTGTGTGGGTCACGGTGGGAATGTGGTGGCAGATCTATGACCGGATCGACGCCGCGCATCCGCGGGTCATCCTGCGCGATACCTTCAGGCAATGCTTGCTGGGCACGGTCGCCATCGTGCTTTTTGAGTTTGCGCTGCGGTTGGACCTGAGCCGCTCGTTTCTGGCCATGTTCGCGGGGTTTGACTGGGCGTTGTTGTGCCTGTTCCGGCTAAACGCAAGCCGCATCCTCGGCATGGTGCGTCGCGAATTCGGCGCGCCTAGTTATGTGATGGTGGTCGGCCTGGGGGAGGCGGCTCTGCGCATGGGGCGGCAGATCGAGGACGCCGCAGCCTATGGCGTGCGCCTCAGTGGCTTTCTGGCTGAGCCCGGCGAGGCTGCGCCGCAAGAAGTGGAACTTGCAGCCAAGTATCCTGTACGGCCGTTGTCGGAACTGCACGACCTCTTGCGGCAGCACGTGATCGACGAAATTATCTTCGCAGTGGACAGCCGCCGCCTCGCTGAGCTCGAAGAAGTGTTTCTGCTGTGCGATGAGGAGGGAATCCGTACGCGGGTGGCCGTCGATTTCTTTCCGCACATCAACAGCCAGGTTTATCTCGACCGGCTGGGGACGTCGCCATTACTTACGTTTTCGGCAACGCCGCACGATGAGATCCGGCTGCTGGTGAAACGGACTATCGACATAGCGCTGGCGGCCGCGGCCTTGATCCTGGTGTTGCCGCTGATGCTGATCACGGCGCTGTTGATCCGCGTCACGTCGCCCGGCCCCGTGATCTTCCGCCAGATCCGCTGCGGCTTGAATGGGCGCAGGTTTGTGTTTTACAAGTTCCGGTCCATGTGCCAGGACGCCGAAGCGCAGCGCGCTGCGCTGGAACATCTCAACACCAAGAGCACTGCGTTCAAGATTCCCGACGATCCGCGGCTTACGGCGGTGGGCCGCTGGCTACGCAAATTCTCCATCGATGAATGGCCGCAGTTGTGGAACGTCCTTAAGGGCGACATGAGCCTGGTGGGTCCGCGCCCCCCCTTGCCGGAGGAAGTGGAACAATATAAGCGGTGGCAGCGTCGGCGGCTGCGCATGCGCCCGGGCTTAACCTGCTTGTGGGTGATCAGCGGGCGGGATCAGATCGATTTTGAGACGTGGATGAGAATGGACATGCAATACATTGATACATGGTCCTTGGGGCTCGACTGGAAAATCATGCTGCGCACGATTCCGCAGGTTTTGAGCGGAAGGGGGGCGCATTGAGATGCATCTAGTGCCCACACAGGCGGAAGTGCTCGCGATGCTGCGCCAAACCGGCGGTTTGCGCGAAGGACATTTTGAATATCCCAACGGCCTGCATACCAACGAGTACTTGGCGGTAGCGCTCACAATGCGCCACTACCAATCCGCGAAGATCCTGAGCGTGGGGCTGAGCCGTCTGATCCGCGCGAATGCCGAGCTGCGCGCCATGATTCCGGAACTATCGATCGTTGCGCCTGCCACAGGCGGATTGCCAGTCGCCTATGGCGTTTGCGAAGCTCTGCGAGCTCATCAGGTCTACTGGGCCGAGCGCGAAGGCGACAGCGCCAGCATGCGCTTTCGCCAGTTCCTGAAAATACAGCCCGGCGAAAAGGTCCTGCTGGTGGACGATATTCTCCGCACCGGAGCGAAGCTGACGGAACTCAAGAAGCTGGTGGAAGACCGCGGTGGCGACGTCGTGGCGATCGCGGTGCTGATTCATCAGCCCGAGCCCGGCGCCGCCAACTTTGCCTCTCTCCCCTTCTATTCACTAGCCCACCTGGACGCGACCTACTACAAGGACGCCAAATCGTGCGACCTGTGCGAGCAGGGCGTCCCCGTCGAAAAGACCTGGTTTTAGGCAGCGAGTTACTGCGTCTGGCCCCCTGCGGCAAAGACTACCTGACCCGAGAGCCACGCGGAATCGTCCGATGCAAAGAAGACGGCAGCGCGGCCGATATCCTGCGGCTGCCCGATACGGCCCAGGGGTGTCTGGGACTCAATCGTCTTACGGAAGTCGCTCTCGCTTATGCCCGCGGTATGCAGTCCTTCGGTTTCGACCATGCCCGGATTGAGTGAATTCACGCGAATCTTCTTCGGGCCCAGTTCTTTCGAAAGCGAGATAGTAATGGCGTCGACTGCAGCCTTGGTGGAACTGTACACCGAAGCAGTCGCGACGGGCATCGCCCCCGCGACGGAGCCGATATTGATGATGGAACCGCCATTGCCATTGAAGTGCTTCACGGCCTCCTGCGTGGTGAGCAAGAGACCGAGTACGTTCAGATTGAATTGTTTGTGGAAGTGCTCGGGCGTGACGGATTCGAGCGGCGCGAATTCATAGATTCCGGCGTTGTTCACCAAAGTGTCCAGCTTGCCATAGGCTTTCTTGGTTTCGGCAAATAGGCGCGCAATATCCTGCGGCTTGGAGACGTCGGCTTGAACGGCAACCGCCTTTCCACCTTTATCGGTGATACGCTTCACTACGGCATCCGCGCCGGACTTGCTGCTGGCATAGTTGACCACGACCGATGCGCCTTCCGCGGCGAGATGCTCGGCAATGGAGGCGCCAATCCCCTTAGAAGCTCCGGTGACTACGGCTACTTTTCCTGTTAGTTTGCTCATGATGTTGCGATCCTTTTCCCTCGACAGTTCGAAAACAGTCTAAGAGATGAGGCTGGCGACTAGCACGATTCAGGGAAGATCGGCGTTTTTGCCGTGGCGCGGAAACCCATATCCTAGTAATAGATGTGTCTGGAGACTCAGGTTGGGTATTAGCCGGCGGACTTTTTGCACGGCTCCGATAACGCTGGCCGCGTCGCGTGCTCTCCGCGCCGCTGACCGCAAGCCGAATGTGGTCATGATCATTGGGGGCACATGGCGGGCGCAGGCGGTGCCGTGGGCCGGCGATAGGGATGTGATGGCTCCCAATCTGGCGCGGCTGGCAGCACAGGGAATGACGTTTTCGCGGGCATACGCGTGTTACTCCCGTTCCGACCGTTCGCGCCCATGTTTGCTCAAAGGGGTCTTTCCGCACGCGCTGGCCGGACCGGAAGCGTCGGTAGAAGCATTGCTCGCCGAATCTCCAACGCTCGGCAGCGTGCTGCGCGGTGCGGGTTACCGCACGCAAATATTCCGGACGCGAGAGGCGGATCAAATCGTATCGTTCGTCCACGCAGCGGGCGATGCGCCCTTTTACGTGGAGTGGAACTTCGAGAACATCGGCAGCGGACTGATGGAGCGCGCCAACCCCGGTAATCTCCAGGTGCGCGAGAACGTACCGCCAGAAGCCGAAACGCGAACCCGCGACGATCTGGCGGTGTTCTACGCCCGGGCCCGCACGCGCGACCGTGACATCGGAATAGTGATGGCGGCGCTGGAGCGCCCGCAACTTGCCGACGACACCATTGTGGTCTTCACGTCGAACCACGGTGAGCAGTTCGGCTCCCATCTGGGCCAGGGCGATGACTACTTGTACGAAGAGACCATCCGCATTCCGCTGGCGATCCGCTATCCGCGCGCCCTGAAGGCTGGAGCGCAGAGTGACATGCTGGTTTCGCAGGCGGACATCATGCCGACGCTGCTGCACTGGTGCGGCGCCGCGATCCCCGAGTCCGTGCAAGGGCGCGATCTAACGGCGCTGCTCGCGGGCCAACCGGGAGAGCGTCCGGAGGCGGTCTACGCCGAGGGCCGCCTGGGCCAAAAAGACGAATGGCGCATGCTGGTGCGCGGCTACGACAAGCTGGTGGTGGACATGGAAGGACACGTCACACACCTCTTCAACCTGGCCGAGGATCCCTACGAGCAAACCAACCTCGCCAACGTCAGCGCCGAACAGTTGAAGCGCGATGCGCTGCTGGCCATCGAGCGGGTCTGGGCAAAAAAGTTGGGCGACGGCGTGGACGCTTCCGGGTTACGGAAACGCTGAACGTCCATCGCCGTTACTCTCCTCGCTAGAAGATGAAACGCACACCAAACTGGGCCTGGAACGGCGTTCCAAGCAGCAGGTTGTTCGCGTCGTAGAGGCCGTCGGGCCGCTTGATGCGCATGAACGTCGGACCAAGAGCGTCGGTGCGTGCCGGCGCCGCGCTGCCGTCCGCGCTGATACCCAAGCCATAGGTCGTATTTACGTTATTGAGGGCCGCCGGTCCGACAATGATGTTCTTGAAGTTAAACAAGTTGAACATCTCGGCCGAGAGCTCGACGCGGGCTTTCTCGCCCACTCTAAAGGCCTTGAGCAGGCGCAGGTTTACGGTTTTGAAGCCTTTGTTCCGGAAGGAATTACGCGCGAAGGGAACCCCTACAGCTTGAAAAGCGCGGTCGCTGTTGGAGCCGTCGGTGTTGATATCGGATCCCGCCGTGGGATCGATTGGCTGGCCGCTGGAGGCGCTGAAGGTTCCTGAGAGAGTCAGGCCCAGCGGCAGCGTGGCCACGGCGAAGCTCGAAAAATTGCTGCGGATATCCAGGTTGGAATACCCATACTCCGCCCGAAGGTTTGCCGAGTTGTCGTAATTGAATCCCGAAGCGGCGCGTTCGTTGTCGTCGTCCGAATAGCTCTGCGCTACTGTGTACTGGATCCCCAATTGAACGCGCTTGAGGGTGTTGTTGCGGGCGCTAAACGTCGCACCACGATACATGGATCGGGCTGAACTTTCCCGGATGGTGATCTGCCCATACTGGGGCAGGGGACGGTTGTTGCGGTTATAAATGACACGGCCATCGGCTGCGCGCACAGTGCCAACCGGCAGGTTGTAGTCGCGATTGCGCTGCAAATGAACCGTGTTGATGTAGTTGAGTTGCGCGCCCAACACCCACCCATGCCCTACTTCCTGGTCCACGCCCAAGCCGACCTGGAACGCCCGCGGATTCTGAAAATTGTTAGCCGTGCCGGTGAAGCTGGCGGACAAGAACGGATTGGGAGCCGCGCCCGTGAGCGCCGCCAGCGCGTTACTGAATTGGGCCACCGTCGGGATGGGAAGATTGTCGAGTTTGGCGGTGTTCAGGTCGAAGCCGGCCTGTTTAAAGACTTGGTAAACAGTCGGCTGCGTGGCTGTGGGAATGTAACTCAACTGCAGGTCGCCGGGAGGAAGGCGGAAGTTGTTGGTGGTGCCGCCATAAAGCAGCATGGGCGACGCGGCGTAGAAGATGCCTGCATGCCCGCGTATCACCGTTTTAGCCGAGCCCTTGAAAGGGGCGTAGGTGAAGCCGAGGCGCGGCATCCACTGGTTGAGATTATTTGGCAGCTGCGTGGGATCGAATTTGCCGACCAGCGGAAAAGCGGCGGCCTGGATGGTTTGCACCACGGCGGTGTTGCTGGTTACGGGCTCCGGATTTACTTGCCCCTCCCAGCGCAGGCCGAAACTAAGCTGGAACTGCGAGTTGATTTTCCACGTATCCTGCCCAAAAAAAGCGATCTGGTGCATGTTGTAATCCGCCAGGAGGTTTCCGATATTGATGGCGTAGCGCACCGTGGTGTTATCGAAGCGGTTCTGGCCCGGCGCAGTGCTCATGACGCTCAGCAGCGTGGGGATATCGGTTGTACCGAAGGTGAAGCCCCCGAACTGGTTGAATCCGAATTTCTGGAACGTCGTCAAGTAGCTGTAGTCGCCGCCAAACTTCATGGAGTGTGCGCCATGAATAATGGAGAGGCCGTCGCTAAGCTGGTGGCGGGTGTCGTCCTGCACGGTGGGCAGGAAGTTGCGCGCGCCAAAACTGCCGATGGTATTGACCACATTGGGTATTAGAGAATTCGAAGTGCGCGGCCGGTCCTCATGCGTGCCGGAGTAGCGAAAGTCGTTCGCAGTGAAGGGGCTCAGGATGGCAGTATATTGCGCGATGCCGGTGTAGGTGCGGTCCTTCTCATTGCCGGTTCCGCTGAGCGCGCGATTATCCACTACCGGCAGAGGAGCACCGGTGGTAATGGCGTTGTTTGCGTTGGCGTCGCTAAAATTGAAGCGCGTCGTAATGCGGCTCCCGCTCTTGAACTGGTAGTCCAGGCGGCCGGATGCGGCGGTGGCGTCGTTGGTGGAATCGATCGGGCCTTGCTGGCTTTGATAGAAGCTCAGCGCTTCCTGAGTTTGCGGAGTGGCGGTTCGTCCGGAAAGCGGGGCGAAGAATATCTGGCGGGGGACCTGGGAAAGCTGGCGCTCTGCGGCGGCGAACCAGAAGATTTTGTCCTGGATGATGGCTCCGCCGACGCCGCCCCCGAACTGTTGCAGCTTCTCGCGGGTTTCACCGATGGTGGTCCCGGCCGGCAAGGTCGCGCGGATGGTCGCAACCATAGGATTTTCTACGCCTGTTTCCTGCGGACGGATCTGGTAGAACCCTTCGCCGTGCAGGGCGTTAGCGCCCGCTTTCGAGACCGCATTCAAAATGCCCCCGGTGGAGCGACCGTATTCGGCTGCGTACCCGGTGGTGATGGCCTGGAATTCGGCGATGGAACTTTGCGGAATGGTGGGCACGAAGCCGGAGCGTTCACCGCCACGCGTCCCGCCAAAGAACGGATTGTTGTAATCGGCGCCGTCCACCATCACGTTGCCGTTGACGCCGCGCTGCCCGGCGAAGGAAATCGAGCCGCGAATGGGATCGATCTGCACCGTGGGAGTCAGCGCCGCGAAATCGGTGAAACGGCGCCCGTTAATCGGCAGGTTCTGAATGGCTGTGGTGTTGATGACGGTGGTCGGTGCGGGCAAATCTGTACTCGTCAGCTCCGCCGTGACTTCCACAGTCTGCACTGTCGAGCCTAGCTGCAGCGTCACCGGCAGATTTACCACCGAGCCTACGTTCAGCGTCAAGCCTCTGTATTCCGAGGTTGCGAATTGCGGGGCGGTTACCGTGACATCGTAGGCGCCTGGATCCAGCAGGACGGCGCGGAACTGGCCCTCTTCGCCCGAGGTGACTTCGCGCTCGGCGCCAGTGGCTGTGTTGCGCACGGTGATCTTGGCGTTGGGGATCACGGACTGTTTCTGATCGAAAACAGTGCCGGCAATCTGGCCTTTATTCGCGTCCGATTGCGCGAGAAGAGTGGCGCAGGTCGCTAGGGATACAACGGTCCAGACGAGTAGTTTCATTTGTCCTTCCTTGAGCGAAACAGGGTTATCGTCATGCTATGCGATCCCGGTTTCAAAATGATGAATAGCACGTATTCAATTGAAAAGGAAGAGGCACATGCAACTTTGGCATCAGCCTATCCCAAGGGGAGTTATAGGCGTGCAGTGCGCAGCCGCAGCGCATTACCGATCACCGACACCGAGCTGAAGCTCATGGCGGCGGCGGCGATCATGGGGCTCAGTAGGATTCCGAAGAACGGATACAGGACTCCGGCGGCGACGGGAACGCCTAGAGAATTATAGATGAACGCCCAAAAAAGATTCTGTTTGACGTTGCGCATGGTCTGCCGGCTGAGGGCGCGCGCACGCACGATGCCGCGCAGGTCGCCCTTGACCAGGGTCACGCCCGCGCTCTCCACGGCGACATCGGTCCCGGTGCCCATGGCGATTCCCACCTGCGCTTGCGCCAGCGCCGGAGCGTCGTTGATGCCGTCTCCGGCCATTGCCACGAAGCGGCCCTCCCGCTGCAGCCGCTTGATGTGAGCGCTCTTGTCCTGCGGCAGGACTTCCGCGATCACTTCGTCAATTCCCAGCGATTTCGCCACCGCCTCCGCCGTGGTGCGGCTGTCCCCGGTCAGCATCACGATGCGGATGCCCTCGGCGTGGAGTTGGCGGATGGCTTCCGGAGTGGTTTCCTTGATGGGATCGGCCACGCCGAGAACGCCCGCGAGCTTGCCGTCGGCAGCGACGAACATCGCGGTCTGTCCCTGGCTGCGCATAGCTTCGGCTTCGGCAGCCGCCGAGCCAAGGTTTATGCCGGACTCTTCCATCAGCTTGCGGTTGCCGAGGATGGAGCGCACGCCATCGACGTGCCCTAGGACTCCCTGTCCGGTGACGGATTCGAACCCCTCTACCGCTGCGGGCGTGACGCCGCGCGCTTCCGCCCCCCGCAGGATGGCGCTCGCCAGAGGATGTTCGCTGCCGCGCTCCAGGCTCGCCGCGAGACGGAGCAGGGCGGTTTCGTCGTAACCGGAGGCCGGATTGACGCTGACCAGTTTGGGCTTGCCTTCCGTGAGTGTCCCGGTTTTATCGACCACCAATGTATCCACTTTGCGCAAGACTTCGATCGCCTCGGCATTCTTGAAAAGGATGCCGTTGGTGGCGCCCTTGCCCATCGCGACCATGATCGACATGGGAGTGGCAAGCCCCAGCGCGCAGGGGCAGGCGATGATCATGACTGCCACTGAGTTGACCAGCGCGTGCGCCAGGCGAGGCTGCGGTCCGGCCAGCGCCCACACCGCGAAGGTGAGGGCGGCTACGGCCACGACGATGGGCACGAAGTAGCCGGCGACGACGTCGGCGAATTTCTGGATGGGCGCGCGGCTGCGCTGCGCTTCCGAAACCATGCGCACGATCTGCGCCAGCAGCGTTTCCGATCCCACGCGTTGCGCGCGCAGCACTAGAGAGCCGGTGCCGTTCAAGGTTGCTCCGGTAACGCGGGCCCCAGGTTGCTTTTCGATTGGGATCGCTTCGCCTGAAATCATGGATTCATCGACGGTGCTGACGCCCTCAAGCACCACGCCATCCACGGGAATCTTCTCGCCGGGACGGACGCGGAGCTTGTGACCGGCACGTATGTCTTCCAAGGGGACGTCTACTTCGGAGCGGTCGTCGCGAATCAAGCGTGCAGTCTTGGGGGCAAGGCCGAGCAGAGCTTGGATCGCGGCTCCAGTCTGGCTCCGCGCTTTGAGTTCGAGGACCTGGCCGAGCAAAACCAATGTCACGATGACGGCGGCGGCCTCGAAGTAGACAGGCGGGTGGCGCATTCCGCTACCAGTGGGGATGAGAACAACCGCGAGGCTGTAGAAGTATGCGACTCCACTGCCCAATCCGATGAGCGTGAACATGTTCAGGTTGCGCGTGAGGATCGATTGCCACCCGCGCACGAAGAACGGCCATCCGCCCCACAGGACCACGGGAGTGCCCAGCGTCATCTCGAACAACATCCGGTTGCGGTCCAAGCTCATCCCCATGGCGGAGACGAACACCGGGATGGTCAGCGCGAGGCAAATCCAGAAGCGACGACGCATGTCGATGAGCTCGGGATTTTCGCCTTCATCGATGGAGGCGACCATCGGCTCCAGGGCCATGCCGCAGATGGGGCAGCTTCCGGGCCTATCCTGAATGATCTCCGGATGCATCGGGCAGGTATACTGTTTGGCCGCGGGCGGTGGCTCTTTATGGTGCGGGGCGGCGGGCGCTCCGATTTGAACCAACGGCGCTGGCGCAAGATACTTAGCGGGGTCGACGCGGAACTTCGCTGCGCAGTTCTTGCAGCAGAAGTAATATACGTTGCCTCGATAGGTATCGCTGCCCGTTGCGGATTCGGGACTCACTTCCATCCCGCAGACTGGATCTTTCATCGTTTGGTGTCGTGGCGACGCGCGGGCTACTGCTTGGCGTTGGGCAGAGTTTCCCCGGGGCGGCGCAGCGTGGGACCTTTGCGCGCAGGCGCGGCCTTCTTCTCTTCCGCTTTCCGTTCCGCGACTTCCTTGGGAGTCATGGTGGAGCGCCGCTCTTCCTTCTCTTTCGCTTCCTTGGCGGCTACGGCCGCAGCGCGGCCCGGCAGATCCGCCTGGTTGAGTTCCAGGCTGTCCTCCGTGGTATCGATGGCATCGGTGAGTACAAACTCGTAGCGTGCCACATCCTTCGGCTTCGAATCCCGAATTTTTTGCAGGCGCGCGACCATGTCCTTCTCAGTGGTGGTCACCGCTTCGACACCAACGTTGATCGCGATTTTGCGGCGCAGGGCGTCATCGGCCACGGTGTCCATCGCCTCTATGATGCGGGCGTAGTCTTCCAGCAGATCGTGAATGAAGGCGGCGCGTCCGGGCTTGTTACTGGCGATCATCTGCTCCACTTCATCGAGCCGCTGCAAGGCCCACTTGGAATACAACGCTAAGCGCTCGTTTGGCTCCTGCACCTCGCGCAGTTGGTTGGTCTCGTCGGGTGTCAGAAAATCGCGCTGCTGGGCTGCGAGCGGTAGCGCCAAAAGCGCCAAAATCGCTGGGAGGATTGGATGTCGCATGGCCGTCTCTCCTTAGGGTTTTTTCTTCGCCATGATCGCCTGCAACAGATCGTCGTGTATGGCAGCCACGCGGTCCCGGACCTTCTCAGCCAGCGAGCGATCCTGGACACTCATCGATTCGACCATGCCCTGCATGCGCCGCAGAATCTGGCGAGTGGCCAGTTCGGTGCGTTTGAAGAACTTGGGGTTGCGCCGCGCTTCCTTGCCGGTTTTCTGCAGAGAGTCGTAGGCCAAGCCGACTGCCTCGCCCACTTCGCTTAGCGCCGTTTGGGCTTTTTCGATATCACTTGCCTGGTAGGCGGTGCGCGCCGTATCGAGCGCTTCGTTGGCGTATTCCATGGCCAACTGACTGCGCCGTTCGAGATTCGGCTCCTGCAGAATCACAGGCAATTCGGCCGCGGGAAGCATGGCGGCGAAGGAGGAAAGAGTATATAGCGCGACGAGTGGCCACAGCATAAATTGCCGCCTCTGTCTCATACTTTACCGCTTCTTCCTCAACTCGATTTCCAATGTTCGGATCCGCTGCCGGGCCTGAAATTCCTGATCGGGAAGTTTCCCCTGACTGGCTGCCAGGAATCTATTGTAGTTCTCGATGGCCTCCGGAATTTGTTTCAGGTGGTCGTGTGCCAGCGCTCGGAAGAAGAAATTGCCGGGGATCTCCGCGCCCAGCGCGCGGATGCGGTCATAGGCGGCGAGAGCCTGCGGATACTGCTCGGAAAGCACCAGCATGCTGGCGAGTTCATTCCAGGCTTCGATTGCATCGGGCTTGATGCGCGTGGCCGCCGAGAACTGCACCGCGGCATCGGCGAATTTGCGCTGATCGCGCAGGAGGCGGCCGTAGAACAAGCGCAGGTCGAGATCGTTCGGCGTGGCTTGTAACGCAGGAAGCAGCAGGGCCTGCGCTTTATCGGACTGCTTATTCTTGATGTACGCCTGCGCGAGGGCGATCCGGCGAGCTTCTGTCGGCATCTTTTCCATTAGCGTTTCTAGCGTCTGAATCGCTTCGGTTAAGTTGCCTGAAGCCACCAGCAGATCGCTGAGCCGCTCCAGCGCCACCGGGTTATCGGGGAACTGGCGATAGATCGGAATCGCCTCCGTGGCGCGCCCCAAGGATTCGTAAAGCTCGGCTAGCGCGACGAAGCCGGAACGGTAGGAGCGGTCCAGCACAAATGCCTGTTGCACGTGCGGGGCGGCGTCATCCGCACGCTTCTGACGGATCAGGGACATTGCCAAGCCGGATTCGGCCGCGGCAGAGCGAGGGTCCAGCGTTATGGCTTTTTGGAACGCGCTCTCCGCCTCGGGGAAACGGCCAGTGTTGTAAAGCGCTTGCGCGAGCCCAAGAGCCGGGCGAAATTCCTTGGGCTGCTGCTCGGCTGCGGTTTTAAAATGGTCCACGGCAGCGGCCGGATTGTCCGTACGCGCTAGTGACATTCCCAGATTCAATTCCGCTTCGTAGAGGCCGGGTTGCAACTCTAACGTGTTTTTGTAGTGCGGAATGGCGTCGGCATCCCGGCCTAACAGGCTGTACGTGAGAGCCAGTTGGAAATGCGCCGCGTAGTCCTTCGGATCCGCCTGAACGGCCTCACTGAACAGTTGGATGGCGCGGTCATACTGCTTGGCATCGAGCGCTTTGTTCCCATCTTCGAGAACGTTCGCGGATTGCGCCAGCAACGCCAGGTAGAGGACCCACATACGGCTGCTTTAATTTTACTTCGTTAAGTAAACGCTGAAGCGCGTAACGTCCCGGAAGCCCATGCGGCGGTAGAGCGCGTAGCCGGCTTCGGTGGATTGCAGCACCAGGCGTTCGATGCCTGTGCGGCGCCGCATTTCAGCCACGGCGCCACGCATAGTCGCCTCTCCATAACCTAGGCGGCGGTACATGGGATGAGTGGCTAACGAATAGACTCCCAGCGCGTCGGCCGCGGCGACGACGGCGCAGATGGCAACCACGCGGCCGTCCGCCAGTCCGACGAAGCCACGGTAATCTCCGTGCCATGCGCCTTCCTGGGCGTAAACCGCCTTGGCGATGGCGAACGGGATCTCAAAACAGATCGATGTGATCTCCGAAAATCGTTTTCGCGAAACATCATCGTTGACGGGTTGCACATCCACTGCGGGCAGGGAACCGGTGGGGGGAAGCAAGGCCGGCGCGATCATGCCAGGCGGATGCGAGATAGCGCGCAGCCCGAAGTCCGCAAGAGTCTGGCGGGAGCGCCGCCGCGTGGCTTGATCGAGCAGATCCTCGCATACCCATAGTGACCAGCGCTGAGTCTTGTCTTTGAAATAATGCGCCATCTCGACTAGCCGCTGCTCCAAGGTGAGGCCCGCGTGGCTGACACGGCCCTCCATCATGGCGATATTGAAAACTCCGTATTCGAGGCCGGAATACATTGCGATGCCGCCAGGGATGTTGGCGATCTCGCCCGTGCCGGTAGCGTAACCGAAGAAGCGCATGGCCGCGCGCAGGTTTTCGTCGATGATCAGGAACTCGCTCATAGGATCACAGCAGAGTCATGGGGTCGACATCGATCACGAGCGCGGTGGCGGTCCATTTTTCGGACGCGGCGAAGCGCCGAAGGTCACCGAGGATTTGGTTCAGACGTTTGCGCGTGCCCGCTTTCAGCAGCATCTGGAAACGATACTCGTTCTTGATGCGCGCGAGCGCGGCAGCCGCAGGGCCCATCACTCGCACGCCTTCGGGAGCGGGCTGCAGCAGGCGTCCCAGGGCGGCACTGCGGGCGAGAGCTTCCTCTTCGTCGCGGCCCTGGACGACGACGTTGGCGAGTGCGGCAAAGGGCGGATAAGTCAACGCGCGCCGGAATTGCAATTCTTTTTCGTAGAAAGCCTGGTAGTCCCCGGACGCCGCGCATTGGATCGCGTAGTGGTCCGGATTGATGGTTTGGATCAGGACGATTCCAGGAGTCTCGCCGCGGCCGGCGCGTCCCCCGGCCTGCGTCAACAACTGGAAGGTGCGCTCGGCGGCGCGGAAATCCGGTAAGCCCAGGCCCACGTCCGCGCTGACAATACCCACTAACGTTACGTTCGGAATGTCGTGACCCTTGGCGATCATCTGCGTGCCTACCAGGATGTCGTAGTCGCCATCGCGGAATCCGGCCAGGATGATCTCGTAGTCGCGCCTGCCGTTGATCGCATCGCGGTCCAGGCGTGCGATGCGAGCCTTGGGAAACGCGCCGTTCAACTCGGCTTCGACACGCTCCGAGCCTACGCCCATGAACTGAATGTACTCGCTGTCGCACTTGAGACAGCGCTCGGGGACGCGCTCGGAATAGTTGCAATAATGGCACAGCATGCGCCGGTCGCGGCGATGAAACGTCAACGTCACGGAGCAGTTGGTGCATTCGACACGCTGCCCGCAGGCGCGGCAGGCGACGAAGCTGGAAAATCCGCGTCGGTTCAGCAGCAACATGGATTGTTCGCCATTGGCGAGCCGGGCGGTGACTGCGTCAATCAGAGCGCGCGAAAAGGTGGCGTGCTTGCGAGTGGCTAGAAACTCCTCGCGCATGTCGATCAGTTCGACTTGCGGCATGGGCCGGCGCTCGATACGCTGCGGCAATTCGAGCAGCGTGTACTTTCCCGAATCGCTGTTGTAGCGCGATTCGAGACTTGGCGTCGCCGATCCCAGCACCACGACGGCGTTGGCATAGAGAGCGCGCATCACGGCGACATCCCGGCCGTGATATCGCGGCGTTTCCTGCTGCTTGTAACTTTGATCATGTTCTTCGTCGACGATGATCAATCCGAGGTTGCTGACCGGAGCGAACACACCTGACCGGGTCGCCACAACAACTGGAGCGTCGCCCGAACGAATGCGCCGCCATTCCTGCGCGCGCTCACTGTCGTTGAACGCGGAATGCAAGATCGCCACCTTGCCAGGGAAGCGCTGGTAGAACTGGCCTGCGACGGCAGGCGTCAAGCCGATTTCAGGCACCAGTAGGAGCGCACTCCGGCCCAGCGCCAGAGCAGCTTCGATGGCCTTGAGGTAGACTTCCGTCTTGCCTGAGCCCGTGACCCCCTGTAGAAGGAACGTATGGTATTTGTTCCGATCCAGAGCGCCGCGGATACAATCGAATGCTGCCTGCTGGTGCGGATTCAGTGCATGCGGCAGGCGGATCGGACCCAGGTTCTCGGCCATCGGCTCGATGGTCAGACGTACTAGTTCACGGCGCGCCAGGGATCGCGCGGCGGTACTGGCTTTGGCGACGAAGGCTTCGAGATCGGCAACGTTGTGGGAGCCGGGGTGCAGTTCCAGATACGACAGCAACTCTCGCTCGGCTTTGGGAAGCTTTTCCGCGCGCCCAACAAATTCGATTCGCAGCCGGCCCGCCGCAGCGCGCAGCGGATCGCGTTCCGCGGCTACATCTTCCGCTTCAATGAAGCCCTTCTTCTCGAGCCCCTTCAGCACCGCCGCGCCGTTCTCGATCTTCTGCTTCAGATAGGATGCCGAGAGAGAGCGCGCGTCCAACATCCGTAGTGCGATCGACGCCGCATCGTTGTCGTCCTCAGAGCCGAGGTGCAACTGGCGGGCTATGTCGCGGCCCGACTTCGTGAGAGAGTAGACTTTGCCGCGACGAATCTCGCCCCCAAGCGGAGTCATGGCGCGCAGCGTTTCTCCCAGAGGCGCGCAGTAGAACTCGGCGATCCAGCGTCCCAGGCGCAGCAGTTCCTCATCGAGCGCCGGCTCTTCATCCAGCAGGCGCAGGATCTCGCGCTCCGTACCCCGCGGCGGATCGGTATGCGTCTTTAGAACAAGGCCGGTAAGCGTGCGAGTGCCGAGCGGCGCCAGCACCCGGCAACCGGCCTGCACGCGATGACGCAAAGTTTCGGGCATGCGGTAGGTGAACGGCTGGTCGAGTGGAAGGGGCAGGCTGACATCGCAATAAAGGGGATCGCCGGCCAACTCACGGGTCATGGGAGAAAAGCGCTCTTCTTACTTTCGCACGGCCGCCAACTCATCAAATCCCGGCCTGGGAGCGCGGCTCGGCGGGTCTTGTTATAATCAACTTCTTGTGGAGGCGTTTGAATATGCGATTGGCTGTGATTGGTTTACTGGCGTTTAGCGGTTTGGCCTCGGCCGAGCTGAATGAATCTTACAAGGACCTCAAGGAAGCCTTCGAAAAGAAGGACTACGCCCAGATAAAGACCTTAGCGGCGACCACCGCGAAAGAAGCGCGCGAACTCGCCAAGGAAAAACAGCCCGCCGACGCGGGCGAAACCGAAGCCTGGAAGGGCCGCCAGCAGTTCGCCAAAGATGCCGAGGAGTATTCGG
>CAZDGT010000211.1:0-12845 GCA_964504905.1 uncultured Bordetella sp.
ATTGCTATTGGCGGCGATGACACGCTGAGCTTCGCCCACCGCCTCAGCCAGCTAGGCATGAAGGTGATCGCGGTGCCGATAACGATGGATAACGATGTCCACGGCACCGAATATTGCGTAGGTTTTTCGACCGCCATCACGCGCGCATCCGACGCCATTGATCGCCAGTTGACCACCATCGGATCGCACGAGCGCGTCGGCATTTTTCGCGTGTTCGGCCGCGATGCGGGATACACGGCCTTGTATTCGGCTTGGGTGACTTCAATTCGCTGCGTGATTCCTGAATACAAAGTAAATCTCGACAAGCTGATCGATCTGGTAATGACCGACAAACGCCGTAACCCCAGCAACTACGCCCTGGTGATCCTTTCCGAAGGCGCGCAGTGGGAAGGCTATAAGCTGCAGGAGTACGGCGAGCCGGACGCTTACGGCCACCGCAAGAAGGCCGGCATCGCGGAAACGCTAAGCAATGAAATCCAGCAGCGCACTCGCGAAGAGACCGTGGTTAGCGATCTCACCTACGACCTGCGCGCCGGCGCTCCGGACTTTATGGACAAGTTGATCGCGTCCACATTCGGCAGCATGGCTTACGAAGCGACGCTGGCGGGCCAGACAGGCTTGATGGCGGCTATTCATGAAGGCCGATACGCGATGGTTCCGCTGCCCGATCCGAAGCTTGGTCCGAGGCGCGTGGATGTGGCAACCATGTACAACACGGAACGTTATCGGCCCAACTACAGCGGCAAGGTTGGTATGCCAGTGTTTCTCACGCGAGCGTAGGCAGGAGACCACGCAGTGCCGTATTCTCATCTCACCGTTGAGTCGAATGGGTCTACGGCAATTGTCACGCTGAACCGGCCGGCGCAGCGCAATGCCTTGTCGCTTGCCCTGATGCGAGAGGTGATCGAATGTCTCACCGAGCTGGAACGGGATCGCGAGGCCCGTTCCATCATTCTGGCCGCTGCGGGGCCGGCGTTTTGCGCTGGACACGACCTGCGCGAGATGAACGGCCTTGCAGAAGAGGCGAATCGGGAGATCTTCGGCGCCTGTACTGAGATGATGACCAAAATCCAGTCCGTGCCGCAGCCTGTAATTGCGGAAGTGCAAGGCATGGCGACCGCCGCGGGTTGTCAGCTCGTCGCTACCTGCGACTTGGCCATTGCCTCCGAGCATTCTACTTTCGCCACGCCCGGCGTCCGCATTGGATTGTTCTGCTCGACGCCGATGGTCGCGGTCAGCCGCGTGCTGGGCCGTAAGCGTACACTGGAAATGCTATTGACTGGAGATGCGATCGACGCGCACACGGCAGCAGACTGGGGCTTGGTGAATCGCGTGGTACCGGAAAGCGCGTTGCGGGCTGCCACGCTTGCCCTCGCGGAGCGGATCGGCCAGGCGAGCTCGTTCACGCTGAAAACCGGTAAGCAGGCGTTTTATCGCCAGGCAGACTTGCCGCAGGATCAAGCCTACGCCTACACGCAACAGGTGATGACCGAAAATGCGCTGGCTGCCGATGCGCGCGAGGGCATCTGCGCCTTCCTTGAAAAACGGCCGCCGCGCTGGCAAGGCCGTTAGGTCTTTAGGCAGTTTTGCTCTGAGCTACGGATTCGAGCCCTTGCTCACGGATCTCGATCTCGCGCATGCGGAACTTTTGAATCTTGCCGCTCAGCGTGGTCGGGAAAGAATCGACAAAGCGGATCGACTCGGGAATCTTGAACTTCGCGATTTGTCCTTCGCAGAATTCTCGGATCTCCTCGGGAGTGGCTGTCTCGCCGGGCTTCAGCCGAATCCAGGCAAGTACAATCTCGCCAAAGCACTCATGAGGCAAGCCCGTAATGTGCACCTCGGCGACCTTAGCGTGCGTGTATAGAAATTCTTCGATCTCGCGCGGGTAGATATTTTCACCGCCGCGGATGATCATGTCTTTGGCGCGTCCCGTGATGTTTATGTATCCGTCTTCGCGCATGATGCCCAGGTCGCCAGTGCGGAACCATTTGTCCGAATCCACAACGCGGGCCGTCGCGTCCGGGTCGCCGTCATAGCCCTGCATCAGCATGTAGCCGCGCGCGCAGATTTCACCCTGCTGACCCCGCTCCAACGTTTCGCGCGTCTCCACATTCACTACCTTGAGCTCGGTGCATGGCAGGCCTTTCCCCACGGTGCAGACGCGGCGCTCGAAGTCGTCGTCGACCTCCGACAAGGTGACCAAAGGTGCCGTTTCCGTGAGCCCATAGCCGATGATCATCTCCGGGCAGTGCATGTCATGGATCACCTGCTTCATCACTTCCACGGGACAAGGCGCCCCGGCCATCACACCGGTCCGCAGGCTGCTCAGATTGAAGCTGGCGAACTCCGGATGGCGCAGTTCGGCGATGAACATAGTTGGGACGCCATAAATCGCCGTGGCCCCTTCCGCTTCGATGGCTGCGAGAACGGCCCGCGGGCTGAATGCATCGTTTGGAAGAACCAACGCACACCCGCTGGCCAGAGCCGACATGGTGCCGATCACGTTACCGAAGCAATGCGCGAAGGGCACAGCCAGACAGATGCGGTCGCGCTCAGTGTAGCGCAATACCCGCGCGCTGAGAAAACCATTATTGAGTATGTTGCGGTGGGTCAGCAGCACGCCCTTGGGAGAACCCGTGGTCCCCGAGGTGTATTGGATGTTGGTGACGTCGTCAATTTCGATACGCGCTGATGTTGGCTTGGGCTGTTCTGCCAACATGCCCTCCCACCCCGGCGTGTCGAAAAAGATAGTGTGGCTTAGGGCGGACTCACCGGCATGGTGCGCTTCCTCCAGAACCTCGGCATAGTTCGCCTTGCTGTCACGCTCGCGCAGAAAAAGAACCTTCATGCGCGACTTCTGAAGGATGAATGCGAGTTCCTGGACGCGGCAGGACGGATTAACATTAACCAGGATCGCGCCGGCCCGCGCACAAGCCATGTGCACCACCAGCCATTCCCAACAGTTCATCGCCCAGAGGCCGACGCGGTCTCCGGGTTGGATGCCAAGTTTTGCGAGTCCATGGGCAATACGATCCGCTGCGTCCAGCAGTTCAGACCACGTGAGCCGCTTGGACTGGTGGCACGAAACTACGGCAAGCTCGCCGGGCCACCGATTCGCATTGGTTTCCAGCTGTTCGCCAATGGTGCGATCCGGCAGCGGGATGTCCAGGCCTTTTGAGTAACTGAGCAAGGTGCGCCTCTGTGTAGATCAGAACGATTCTACACTGGACAGCTTGGCTCGTGACAGCGGCTTTACTTACCGCTGCCAAACAGCCGCGCGATGGGATCGAAGAACACATCCACCACGCGTTCTTTGAGCGGAATAATCGCGTTATCGGTGATCTTGATTTCTTCCGGGCACACCTTGGTACAGCACTTGGTGATGTTGCAGTAGCCGATGCCCAGATCTTCCTTCAGGGCCTTACGCCGGTCGCCCGAGTCAATGGGATTCATCTCCAGTTGAGCGGTGTAAATCAGGAATCGCGGACCGATGAATTCCTCGTGCAAGTCATGATCGCGCAGAACGTGGCACACGTCCTGGCACAGGAAACACTCGATGCACTTGCGAAATTCCTGGGGCCGGTCGACATCGGCCTGTTGCACTCGCCAAGAGCCATCGGCGGCGTCTGGCGTGCGCGGCTTGAACTTCTGGATCTTCATTTTGACGCGGTAGTTCCAGGAAACGTCCGTGACCAGATCTTTGACGTGAGGAAACGTCTTCATGGGCTCTACGGTAACAGGCTGCGTCAGATCCAGCGTATTGAGGCGTGTCATGCACATCAGGCGCGGCTTGCCGTTGATTTCCGCCGAGCATGATCCGCACTTCCCGGCCTTGCAATTCCAGCGAACCGCAATATCGTTGGCCTGCTTGTGCTGGATGCTGTGCACGGCATCGAGCACCACCATGCCGCTGGAGATTTCCGTGGTGTAATCCACGAATTTGCCGGAGCCGTTATCGCCGCGCCAGATGCGAAAGGTCGCTTGATCGGCCATGCTTACTTGTTCTCCTCAATCACCTGCTTCATCTCGTCGGTGAGCGGCACTACGGGAACGCGCTCCAACTGAGGACGCCCGTCCGAGCCCTTGCTGATGCGGATATTGTACTTGCCCCATTCAGCGCTCTTGTCCGGAAAATCGTCGCGGAAATGGCCGCCGCGGCTCTCCTTGCGTTCGATAGCAGCCATGGCGATCATCTCGGAAATCACCAGCATGTTGTCGAGATCCAGGGCAGTGTGCCAGCCGGTGTTGTACTCGATATTGCCAGTGATCCCAGCCTTAGCGGCTCGCGCGCGCAGGCCGTTAACTTTCTCCATCGCCTGGTGCATTTCACTCTCCACGCGGACGATGCCGACTAGATCCTGCATGATGTCCTGCAGTTCGTTCTGCACGGCAAACGGATTTTCTCCCGCCGCCCCACGCTCGAAAGGAGCAAGCGCAGCTTTTGCGGCTGTATCGACCTGGTTGCGATCCAGCTTCCCTGCCCCGTTTTCTTTGGCGAACCTAGCTGCGTATTCGCCGGCGCGCTTACCGAAGACCAGCAAGTCGGAGAGCGAATTGCCACCCAGGCGGTTAGCTCCGTGCAAACCCGCGGCGCATTCCCCCGCGGCAAACAGTCCGGGGACCGAACTCATCTGCGTATCGCCATCCACTTGAATGCCGCCCATAATGTAGTGCGTCGTCGGACCCACTTCCATCGGTTCCTTGGTGATGTCCAGATCGGCGAGCTGCTTGAACTGGTGATACATGCTGGGCAGCTTTTTCTTGATGTGCTCGATCGAATTCGGAAGCTTTTCTTTGATCCACGCGATATCAAGGAAAACCCCGCCATGCGGGCTGCCGCGTCCCGCCTTCACTTCGCGATTAATGCAGCGAGCCACGTGATCACGCGTGAGCAGCTCGGGCGGGCGCCGCGCGCTCTTGTCTCCCTGCGTGTAGCGCCAGCCTTCCTCTTCGTTGTCGGCGGTGGAGCTGCGATAGTTCTCCGGAATGTCGTCGAACATGAAGCGCTTGCCGTCTTTGTTACGCAGCACGCCGCCCTCGCCTCGCACTCCTTCCGTCACCAGAATGCCCTTGACGCTGGGAGGCCATACCATCCCCGTCGGATGGAACTGCACGAATTCCATGTCGAGTAACGAAGCGCCGGCATTATATGCCAACGCTTGCCCATCCGCCGTATATTCCCAACTGTTACTCGTTACTTTGAACGCCCGCCCCACGCCGCCAGTTGCCAGGACTACGGCTTTGGCCGGAAACACTTTGAAGCGTCCGCGCTCGCGGTCGTAAGCGAAAGCGCCGGTGCAGCGGTTTCCATCCATCAACAAAGTAAGAACCGTGTGCTCGGCATACACATCTATGCCTTGGTGGATGCCGTGATCCTGCAACGTGCGGATCATTTCCAAACCCGTGCGGTCGCCTACATGTGCCAAACGTGGATAGCGATGTCCGCCAAAGTTGCGCTGCAGGATGCGCCCGTCCTTGGTGCGGTCGAAGATCGCGCCCCAGGCCTCTAGCTCATGGACCCGCGCCGGAGCTTCCTTCGCGTGCAGTTCGGCCATGCGGCAATTGTTCAGGTATTGGCCGCCGCGCATGGTGTCGGCAAAGTGTACGCGCCAATTGTCGCGATCGTCGACATTGCCCATGGCAGCCGCCATGCCGCCTTCGGCCATTACCGTGTGCGCTTTTCCCAAAAGCGACTTGGTGATCACAGCGGTCTTACAGCCCGCAGCGGAAGATTCGATGGCCGCGCGCAGTCCCGCGCCGCCCGCGCCCACCACCAGCACGTCGTATTCGTGAACCGGATACTCCGCCATGGCTAGAGGATTCTCCAATCGTGCCAAACGCCCATGGCGCAGAGGCGCACGTAAATGTCCGCGAAGCCCACGAAAAACATGCTGACCCAGGCCCACTTCATGTGGCTGCGGTTCAGGCAACTTACGCAATCGTAGGCATTCTTGCGGACGGGCGAACCCGACAGCACGTCTTTCACTCCGCCTACCAGGTGACGCAATGAATGGCAGCCGAAAGTGTAGCCGCCTAGCAAGATCGGATTGAGGATCAGCACCAGCGATCCCAGGCCGATCCCGAAGTGCTTGACTCCGTCGGCTCCGGTGAACCACAGCGCTTTGTAACCGTCGAACAGCAAGATGAAGACGAAGATAATCGCGAAGTACAGAAAGTAGCGGTGGACGTTTTGCAGAATCAGCGGGAATTTCTTTTCGCCGCGATAGGACTTCCGTGGCTCCCCGACTGCGCAGGAAATCGGATCCGCCCAAAATGCCTTATAGTAGGCGCCGCGGTAGTAGTAGCAAGTGAAGCGAAATAGACCCGGGAACGGCAGGATGAACATGGCCGCCGAGAACGGCAAAAATGCCGGCCACCAGGCGGGCGCCGCGTCGAACAGCAGCGGCGAATACATCGGCGATAAGTAGTCGGCTCCGCCGCACTGGG
Source organism: uncultured Bordetella sp. (assembly GCA_964504905.1). Taxonomy (GTDB): domain Bacteria; phylum Acidobacteriota; class Terriglobia; order Bryobacterales; family Bryobacteraceae; genus Palsa-187. The sequence continues at coordinate 6,451 of CAZDGT010000211.1, forward strand.
TCGTGCAGAGATAGTTGTTTCCCTGCAAAGCGGCCCAGGTCGCATAGACGATAAAACTCATGTAGCCCAGGAAGACAATCAGCGGCTCCACCCACCAATTGTCGGTACGGCGCGTGTTGCCGAAGCCCCCATTTTTGAGAGGGACATCAATCGAAGACATGTAGATCGGGCTCCTGCGGCTGGAAAAGGTGGGGCAAAATTCAAGGATAGCGCCGACGATCACGCATATCAAGGGCGCGACGGCCGCGGCGAGTATTGGTCAGTGCCGAAGCTCCGCGATCGCGACCCGAGTGCTCTGAAGGCAGGTACTGGGTTGCGCCTCGACGGTGACCTCAACACTTGGAAGGCCATCCCTTGTTTCGCTCTTGAAAATAGGCGAACTTTCTCGCGATTCAGTGCAGGTGTATTTCTTGACTCTCCTGGTCACGGGGAGGTGCAACAGGCGCAGGAAGAAGCGATCGAACTGATCGCCGATCGGCTCATCTACCTCTATTAGAATGTCATCGGGTATCGTCAGCCGAAAAACATAAGTGACCGAAAGCGCGGTGTCACTAGCCTGCGGCATTGCCCATTTTTCAAGATTACTCTTAGCCGCGGCCGCAAGCATGGGTTGCCCTGACAAAAGCTGAATGCCGTCAGATTTGACCACGAACTGAACTGTTCCCTGGATTCTGGCGGATTTCGCTAGAACCGGATATCTAAGCCCTTCGAGATTGGGTCGGACCAGTTCCTGAGCGGTCAGGGAGGCCACAGGCCATAATGCCAGCAGGGCCACGACCACAATAGTCTTGGGAAAGCGCCCGGGAGCCACAACTCGATACTATCACAACACTTATCTCCATACCTTGCAACAAGTTGCCTGCCTCCCGTTCAATCCCACAAAGCCCCATCCAATGCAGTTAACGTCCTTTCACTTCAATAGACTAGATCCGCGGCACCAGGGGCTCTATACTGTACTTTCTTGTATTTGCACGCACTCTAACTCCTGGAGACTCCCTTGACCAAACCGATTAAGCACGTTGAAAAAGCAGTAGCCGTGGCCGCCAACGCAGCCTGGTTTGTTTTTGACAAGCTGAATTCGATTAACCCGAACCCTTCCTTCTCACCGTAGTGGTCCGACATGCCGTTGCTCAATAGCTGGGAGAAGCAAAAGCCAAAGTTGGGCTGGCCGCGCGAAACCGATTCGCTGTGCCCCAAGTGCATCCCGGACATCCGCCAGCAGATCCTGGACGGAAAGCTGCCGGTTGAGATCCTGAAGAACGATAAGTTGGGCGAGATCAAGGCCAACATCATTGAGAAGGACGGCAAGATCGTTATGGTGAAGGAGTGCCCCATCCACGGCCACTTCGAAGACCTGATGTCGATCGATCCCGCCTTCAGCCAGCACCTGGAAGACGTGTTCCCAGGCCGCGACATTCGCGCACACAACGATGAAAAGCTGCACGACCATGGCTCGAGCACCATCACGCATGGCCGCGGATCGGTATTGACCATAGACTTGACCAACCGCTGCAACATGATGTGCGATCCGTGTTTCATGGACGCCAATCAGGTCGGCTTCGTGCACGAATTGACCTGGGAAGACATCAAGACCCTGCTCGACAACGCTATTTCGATCAAGCCCCGGCGTCAGCTTTCGGTGCAGTTCTCCGGTGGCGAGCCGACACTTTCCCCGTACTTCCTGGACGCAGTTCGCTATTGCCGCAAGATCGGTTATCAGAGTGTCCAGGCAGCGACCAACGGCATCGAATTCGCCAAGCGCCCGGAGTTCGCGAAACAAGCGGCGGAAGCGGGTTTGCGTTACGCATATCTGCAGTTTGATGGCATTGGCAATGAAGCCAACTCGCATCGCGCTGTCGGCAACTTGTTTGACGTGAAGTTGCGCGCCATCGAGAATCTGTACAGCGCCGGCGTCGACATCGTGCCGGTGATCACGCTCATCAACGGCGTCAACAATGAGCAGGTGGGCGCGGTAGTGCGCTTCGCGCTCGACAATCCCAAGAAAATTCCGTTCCTCAGTTTCCAGCCGGTATCGTTTACTGGACGCGATGAAGCCGTGACCCCGGAACGCCGCGCGGCACAGCGCTACACGCTTGCCAACCTGGCGCACGACGTGAAGAATCAAACAGGACTTGGCGAGCCGGTGCGCGATTGGTTCCCCATCTCCTTCATGAGCACGTTCTCCGATTTCGCCGATCTGGTCCACGGGCCCAACGCCGATTGGGGCCAGTTGAGCTGTGGCTGCCACCCGAACTGCGGCGTCGGTATGGCCGTGATGTGCGACAAGGAAACCAAGGAATACCGTCCGGTAACCGCGTTCCTGAATGCCGACCAATTGGCCCGCGACGTGGCCAAGATCAACGACGGCGCGCGCAGCAAGAGGATGTCGGTGCTCGGCGTCTCGCTGGCGCTGCTCCGCAACTACAATCCCTACGAAGCTCCTACGCACTTCCGCCTGAGCGACCTGATCGCCAAGTTCGACAAGTGCTTCGGCATGACCGGCAAGAAATACGGCAAGGTGACGGGTGACCGCACCATGGCTGACATCGAAATGCGCCGCCGCGACCGCTGGAACTTCCTGTTCATCGCCGGCATGTGGTTCCAGGATCTGTTCAATTACGATTTCCGCCGCACCGAGCAGTGCATCATTCCCTACGCCACGCAGGAAGGCGAAATTTCCTTCTGCGCTTATAACACCGGCGTCGGCTGGCGCAACATCATCGAGAAGATGCACATGACCGCCACGCTCACCAAGTGGTATGAGGAAAAAGGCCGCCATGAGATCATCGCCGGCGGCAAGAGCGTCAACCTGCCAAGCAAAGAGCACACCCTGGTGCTGCGCGCAGACGACGTGAACAAAGCGCGGCAGCATGATCTCGACGATCTTGGTATCGCCAAGACTGCCCGCGAAGAGAAAAAGCGCGCCCGCGACGCCAAGCAGAAAGAAGACGCCGAAAACGCACGTATGCTAGCCATGTACAACGAACACGTGCTCGGCGTGAAGCCGACTCCTGGCATGGTGCCGCTCAGCGCGATTGCTCCCGCCGCTCCCAAGACGGCCGAGAAAACCGAATCGGTCGGATCTTTCGGAGACTAGGCCACGGTCGTTATTTCGACGCGTCGGCTAGGGCGAAGCTATAAAGCACGTTTCCTGCGGAAATTGCTACGTATTGCTTTCCGTCCACCGAGTAACTCATAGGGGAAGCGGCGATCCTTCCGCCTGTCTGGAACCGCCACAGCAGCTTGCCGGTCCGCGACTCGAGCGCCACTAGGTTTCCATCCGCAGCACCGGCAAAGACAACGCCGCCGCCGGTCGCCAGCACTCCCCCGCCCAGCGACGTTTGCGCGAGCTTGTAACGCCACTTCACGTCGCCGGTTTCAGGGTCGAGCGCCATGACACCCGTTACATCCGTCTCGCCGGGAATCCGCGTGCCCCGGCCGCCCCAATACTGCTTGCCAATCTCGTACTCTTCAAACTGGCGAACGTATCTTTGACCCGACTCAGTGAACACCAAATACATCCACCCGCTCGCTGGATCATAAGAGGGCGACCTCCAGTTGTTGGCGCCACCGCCGGAAGGGTAGACGACAGTTCCTTCGGGACTCGCATCCGTGCCCGGTATGATCTTGGGGCGGCCATTTTCATCGAATCCCGCGTTCCACGTCTGGCGGACAAACGGCGTTCCCGAAAGAAACTTGCCGTTGGTTCGATCCAGCACATAAAAGAGGCCGTTGCGATTGGCTTGCAGCAGCAGCTTGCGGCGTTGGCCCCGATACATGCGGTCGACCAGCACCACGTCCTCGGTCGCGTCCCAGTCGTGGCTGTCGCCCGGTGTGAACTGGTAATGCCACTTGCGTTGGCCCGTGGCCGGATCAAGAGCCACCACGGAGCACGAAAACAAGTTGTCTCCCTTGCGAACCTCGAAATCGCTATCGGGGCCCGGGTTGCCGATCGGCCAGTACAATACATCCAGCTCCGGATCGTAAGTGCCGGTCAGCCATCCTGGCGCACCGCCGCGCTTCCAACTGTCGCCCAGCCAGGTATCATTGCCGAATTCGCCGGGTCCCGGAACGGTATTGAATCTCCATAAGCGCTTTCCGGTTGCGGGATCGTAAGCATCCACATACCCCGGGAGCCCAAACTCTCCGCCTGTGATGCCGATAACAATCTTGTCTTTAATCGCCAAAGGAGCCGACGTAAAGCTAAATCCTTTCATGGTGTCATCGACCTGGACTTCCCAGACAGGCAATCCCGTCCTGGCGTCGAGCGCGACCAGCGCGGCGTCCAGAGTGCCGAAGAAAACGCGATTTCCGAGAACCGCCACGCCGCGGTTGAACGGATTGATCTCGTACGGATTCACGCGCTTCTGCTGGCGCTGATACCTCCAGATCTGCAACCCGGTTCTGGCATCGAGCGCAACGACGGTTCCCGGCGAACCGCTGGTGTACATGATTCCGTCAACCACCAGAGGCGTTGCTTCGAGGATCGACTGGCCAGGCAACTGCGCGCTCCACCGTGCTTGCAACTGACCCACATTGGCAGTGTTGATCTGTTTCAGTGCGGAATAGTGCCGCCCCTGATAGTCGCCCCAGTAGGTGAACCAATTTTGCGGTTCGGCGGCAGCATTGCGCATTCTTTCGTAGGTCAGTCCACCTGGAATCTCGGCGTGAATGGTCTTGGACAGGTCCCGTCCGTTCAGAGTCTTCAGGTAAGCTACGACATTTTGGATCTCCGGTCCCGAAAGACGTTTGCCGAAATCGTCCGGCATGAGAGATTTGAACTCGTAGCTTTGATTGCGAATGTGCGCCTTGTCCAGCAACTGGAGTTTCCCGGACATGTCCATCATCTGCAGCGAGTAGGTGTCTTCAATCCGGAGAACGCCGCGCAACTCGCGTCCATCGTCGGTCTTGACCACTACCGCGCTTGGCCCCCGGCGGCCGCGCCCCTCCGGATTCATGTCGGTGGCTGGGTTCAATATCTTCGCTCGCAGCATTGCTGCCGCGGCCCTTCCTGCAGCCGAAAGATCCGGTCCCAGGAGTCCGCCCCTCCCGTTCACCGCATGGCAAGAGCCACACGCCGCCTTGCCGTAAAACAGGCCTTCACCGGATGCGGGATCGCCCGGGACCACTTCATTGCTCTTGACGTCGCCACTCAGGCTGCGGATGTAGGAAACCAATTGCCAGATCTGATCGCTGGGCAGCTTGGAAAAGGACGGCATCCCTGAGCCTGCAATGCCAGTAGAGATGTTGCGGAAAAGATCGCTATCCTCGCCTCCATGCGAGAAAGTGTTCGTGGCCAGTGCCGGGCCCCGGTCCCCGCGTGCTTCGCCGCCGTGGCAGGCTTGGCAGGTCTGGCGGTATAGTCGCTCCCCGGCCGCGATGGCAGCAGGATCTCCCGCCATTGGATTGCTTCCGTTTGTCGCGGTGTGTTCCTGCGCAGTGGCCACGGCAGACACAAGAACCAATGAAACTACGAAGGACCTTCTCATTCCAAGCACCATATCCTGTACCGTCCTATCCATCCCGCCAAGCATTTGAGACGATACGATGCTATCTGACTTCAGAGGTTGTTGTAAACTGAGCCGTGTATTTTTCTTAGACCACTTTTTGCCGCCCGATAGGCAGCTCACGGATACGTTTGCCGGTTGCCGCGAAGATCGCGTTGCAAAGAGCCGGCGCGAAAGGCGGCACACCGGGTTCACCGATTCCGGCATGCGGGGCCTCGCTCTCCACAATGTAGACGCGCGTATCCATGGGCGCTTCGCTCATTCGCGCCACGGGGTAGTTGTGGAAATTGCTCTGGTCGATCTTACCGGCCGTGGCAGTGATCTCGCCCATCAGCGTCAGCGAAGTGCCGAAGACGGCGGCTCCCTCAAACTGCGAACGTATGCGATCGGGACTCACGATCATCCCGGCATCAACCGCAGTATCCACGCGCGGAATCGAGATCTTGCCCGTGGGGCTGACTGCGACTTCAACCACCGTAGCGATATAGGTAAGGAAGCTGCGATGGGCGGCTATACCCAGCGCGTGCCCCTTGGGAAGGCGGCGCTTACCCCACTCGGCTTTCTCGGCGACCAGTTCGATCACCTTGCGCAACCGCCCCGCATCCACGGGGAACTGTTCGATGGGGCCCATGTTCGGGTAATCGACGCCCTGCGCCTTCAGGTCAATAATGCGTCCCGGTCCGATCAGTTCGAGCAGGTAGTCTTTAGGATCCCGGCCTGCGGCATGCGCCAGTTCGTCGGCGAAGGAGCAAACCGCGAACGCGTGATAGATATTGGCCACCGAACGCAGCCAGCCGATGCGGACATGGTTCACCGCCTCGCCATTTTCGGCGCGGTGGTTGGCCAGCAAGAAAGGCGTGTCGGTGAAACCCATGGCGAGCTCATCTG
>CAZDGT010000212.1:0-6764 GCA_964504905.1 uncultured Bordetella sp.
CCCCTCTGGCGGCGTGCCTCGTATAGTAGGATGCCCGCGGCTACCGCTGCGTTCAAGGATTCCACGCCTGCTGTAGGAATTCGTAAGCCCACAGCGCGTCCGGCTAGCAGAGGGCTGACGCCTCTTCCCTCGCTTCCGATAATAATTCCAGAGGGAGCGCCGAGATCCGCTTCACTAGCTAGTTTCGCGGCGCGGGGCATGGCTGCATACCATGACAAACTCATCTGTTCCAGAATGGTCTCGGCTTCGATCGATGCCACCAGCGGCACGCGAAAGACAGAACCAGCCGAGCCGCGCAAGCACTTGGGATTATACGGATTAACCGTCCCCTTCAGAAAAACCACGCCTGTCGCGCCAAATGCCTCCGCGGCGCGCACAATCGCTCCTGCGTTGCCAGGGTCTTGTACTCCGTCGAGCACCACCACCAGCGCATGGCCCCGCGTCATTTGTTGCAGTGTCGACGCCGGCGGACGCACCAGAGCGAGCACCCCTTGCGGCGTCTCGGTGCTTGCCAGCTCGCGAAATGTCTTATCGCTGACGATCCGCGCCTCCGGGAAATTGCCGCTCGCGGACTCGGCCACGATCACTACGCCCACCTCGCATTTTGCGGCCCGCGCCTCTTCGAGCAGGTGCACCCCTTCAGCCACCGCGTAGCCATCATCCGTGAGCGTTCCTTTCGACACCGCGCGGCGGATTTGTTTGATGAGCGGGTTCTTATCGCTGAGAGAGTCCACTACAATGATTCTAAACGCGCGGCTTACAATGAGACGGCCACTTACATGGATCGTGCTATTTGTTTTGGCCTTGGCCGCCGCAATTTGCCTGACCAAAGTGCTGGAGGTGGCGCAGGACATTCGCCGGCAGTCCACCGTGGATGAAGTACGCCCCGCCGACGTCATCGTGGTTTTGGGGGCGGCGGAATATCGAGGGAAGCCCTCGCCTATCCTGCAAGCCCGCCTCAATCATGCGTTGTTTCTCTACCGCCAGCAGTGGGCGCCGCGCATCCTGACCACCGGCGGCGCGGGGGGAGACCCCACCTTCACGGAAGGCGAAGTGGGCCGCGCTTATCTGAGCAGCCATGGCATTCCGTCGGAGGCGATTTTAAGCGAGACCGAGGGTTCAACCACGCTCGAAAGCACCGTCGCGGCCGCCGAAATCATGCGCCGTATGAATTTGAAATCGTGCATCGTAGTGAGCGACGGCTACCACATTTACCGCGTGAAGAAGCTGCTGCAATCCCAGGGAATGGACGTGTTCGGCTCCCCACGGCCTTCCGAACCACGCGACTCCTGGACGGAACGATGGCTCTATTTCCGGCAGGCCATCGCCTACGGACTCTGGCGCATCGGGATCGCGGTCTAATATTTCCGCAGAACCGCCAACAGCTTTCCCTGGATTTGAACGCCGGCCTTCGGCACGTAGATCGGCTGCATGGAAGCATTCGCCGGCTGCAAGCGGACCTGGTCCCCCGGCTCATTGTAGAAGCGCTTAAGCGTGGTCTCCGCGCCATCCACCAAGGCCACCACGATTTCGCCATTGCGCGCGGCATTGGCCTTCTCGATCAGCACATAGTCGCCGTCGCAGATGTGGTCCTCGATCATCGAATCCCCCCGCACTTTCAGCGCGTAAGTATCCGGATCGCCGGCGAAGTCAGCGAAATTCAAAGTGTCCTCGCCCGCAATGGCCTCCACTGGCCGCCCGGCAGCGATGCGACCCAGGAGAGGCACCTCCACGCGCGCCGGCATCTGCCGGTGCTGCCGCTGCTCCTCGTAATATTTCGGCGAGACCTCGAGCGACCGGCTTTGGTTGAACCCGCGCTTCACATAGGACTTGGTTTCCAGCGCCAGGATGTGTTTGTGCACCGTCGCCAGCGAGGCGAGCTTCAGCCCCTCGGCAATCTCTTCATAGCTGGGACTGTAGCCCCGCTTCTCCAGAAACCCGGCCAGGAAGTCCAGAAATTCCTTTTGGCGTTTGGTAAGAGCCATGCCAACATGATAGGCGAAGAAAAGGGGAATTTGCAAGAGCAAAGTTAACGCCCACGAATCAGGGGCGCCCCGAATCTCTCCAATAAGCAGGAAGATCCGGTTTCGTATCTCGCAGGATCGCCAATATGGCATGCCGGTCCTCATCGGAAAGGCGGTCGAAATTCTTGCTTTGATCCTTTCCCGCCAGAACGTCAAAAATGCGCTGGTAAATGCGCTCACGGGCGTCGTTTGGAATCGCGTCGAAAGCCGCGCTGTAAATCATATAGCTCAGTGGATAACGAAACAGGCGCTTTTGAAGGTCAAAGTCGCGCAGTGACCGGCCCTGCCGATCGCGGGGCCCTTGTTGGGGGAAGGTTTGAGCAAATGTAGAGACGCCCTTGATCGAGTCCCGCAACGGGGCTTCGTTGGCAAATAGCATGTACGTGACCAGCGCCTCGATATCAGCATTGATGCGCTCCTGGACTGCCGTTCCGGCCTTCTTGCCGTCGCTTTGGGCTATACGGGCTTCCCAGCCGACGCGGGTTATGAGATTGGTCATCCGAGTCTGATGCTCCAGCGTCATCAGGGCTACGATATCGCTCACGCTGCTGACATACTCAGTCGCATCAAATTTTCTGGCGAGGCTCGTTAGGTTCTGAGTTTCTGCGATCTCCAACACGTCGGGGTGGCGGGAGTCGCGCGCGACCGCATTCCCCTTGTGTTCCTGCCTGCCATGAGTGCCACTCACATACCAGCCTCCCCATCGATCTCCGAAAGGTGTGCGATGGTCCGTAACAGGCTCGCCAAAGCGGAAGGCCGGCATGCCCGACGAGTCGACATAGACCGAGGCAATCATGATGCCGGGCACGCCGAGCGTCGCTGGTCCCTGATGGCACTGAAGGCACACATCGCGACGGTCGAATCGGGGCCGCTCCGACTGGTGGGCATCGAGCGTATAAAAAACAATGCCTTTGCGGGGATCCAGGGCCGCCAGTTCCAGCACATCGCCATCCTGGACAGATCCAACAGCGACCGTGTCATTGAAAAAGAGCGCCCGCGGGGCACGCGGCGAAATCCTGGCAGCCTGAAAACTGGTTTTCGAAAAGACCAGCATTTGGGAATCGGGGTTCACGCTGAGGTTCTTGAGAAGACTCGGCAGGTACCCCAGACCATGAGGGCTGAATTCCAGTTTGGCTTTGCCGCTCTCAAGTTGTCTATCAAGCATGGCTACGGGATCTTCCAGCGGTGCTTTGGAGTATTCAATCGCGGGATGATCTCCTGGAATGAAAGAGGTCTCCTCTGTGCTCTGATCGTGACCCGCCAATGCGAGAGTGGCTGCGAGTATCACGGCGCAGGCGGCAGTTAGGAAGAGTCTTGTCAACATGTTGCACAAATAGAGGCACGTTACCAGCCAGCGTCGGGTGGCCCTACGGCACTCATAATACATGGCCTGCCATCATCCCAGCGCCACTTCACTCAGTTGATGGGCGAAATTCCCCTCGTGGCGGAACCTATGCCGGCTGGGTTCTGTTGAAGTTCAGTGGAGCAATGCCGAAGGCATTTTGGCCCTGCCCCACCAGCCTACGCCTTATGGCCGATCCTGGAGCTCGCGCAGGAACTGCTCCGGGTCGGACAGGAGGGCATTTCTGGTCTCCAGGAATACGCGCCATTGAAGTGGCCTTCCGTAGTGCACATCGGCCCAGCGCTGAACTGACGTGCTGCGATTGAAGCGCCTCCAGAGCTTAGCCGGCACGACTGCCCTGCCCACCATCCTAAGCAGGCTCAGCAGGCGGGCGACGACGCGGATCTTCCGTGATGAGAGTTCTTCCCTAGCGGAATGGTTTCTGACCGTACCGCCGAGATGGAAGATCAGATTTCCGTACAGGGCGCCGGTACTGTAGCGCTCTTTGTCGCGGTCCACACGCTTTAGCGGGAACCAGGTGAGCCCCTGCGACCACATTTTGAATCCGAAGCCCACGCCAGAGTCTGCCGCGTGCGGGCAACTCGCCAGATACATTTGGTATTCGGGGGAGGCCTTTTCGTTTTCGGTGAGCTGGAAAGTCGGGCGATGCGCGAGATAGAACTCCCTGGTGAATATCATGAAATCCGTTACAGGTTTTCTGTCATACCGTTCGTCTCGTGCGACCCCGGCCAGCACACAGTCCCCCCGGATCTCGGCCGTGATCGTTTCCGCCCACCCCGCGCATACCGGAAACGAATCCACATGAAAGGTGCAGATGTGAGTCGCGCCATCTGCCGCGGCCGCGTGAGCGAGTCGATCGAGGTAGTACGCGTGTTCGGGGGCGCCGCGCAAAGTTGTCGTGGAAATCTGGCAGATGGACAGGTAAGACAGCCTCTCAATCTTCTCGCGGAAGCGCGGCAGAAGCCGGTTGACGGCTGCGTAAATGCGGAAGGGCACGCTGGTAGTTTTTTCAATCTGGCTGAGATGGATCTCGAGCAGACGCTCGTCCTCTTCGGCGACCAAATACACCACGAGGATTCCGAGTTTCATTGCAGCGCGACCCGCGCGCTCAAGGCGCGTCCGTAGAGATCGAAATCGGATCGGGACACCGGCAATTCCACATCGCTCAGCAAGATCGGCGAATCCCGTGCGATATCGTGCCGCAGCACAACGTCCTCGGCGAGGCAAATGGGCAGACCTGGGTGGCCGCCGCCGCAATTATCGATCAGCCCATAACAGGCATACCCGCCGATGCCATCCAGCTTTTCACCGGACTTGAGATCGCGCTTCGCGTAAGCGAAAACGTTGGTCTGGAAGCCGTAAACCGGCTCCAGTAGCGAGCTCCCCTCCACCACCGCTTGCACGATACAATCCATTGCCTCCACATGACACAGATGATAGGGCCGGTAGAACAGGTAGAAGGGGCCGGGACCCATTTTGTAGTACTCCATCATGGAGCGCTGATAGGCGTGTTCACAAAAGCCGATGGCATACACGCCGCCTCCTGGCTCGGCTCCCACGATGTAATCCACGCAAGGGGCGCCCTCACCTTCTGCCCGAATGGCGGCAAAATCGAATAGGCGAAAAACCTCGCGGACGTCTCCCGCCTGAGGTCCAGTCATTCCCGGAGTGCGTGTTCGCAGCTTCAAGGCATTGGCCACCAGAGCCATTTCGATGTTAAGCTTGGTCCCGTCGGTGTACGCAGTGGCCATCTTGTAGTCGAGGTTGCGCTTGTCGGCTTCGGGAACGATCTTGGTGGGGTTGGAATAGCGGTCCAGAAAGCCCTTGATGTTGCCTGCCATGATAAGATCAAAACCCCAAAGATCGAGCTCATTCACCAGGCGGCGGATCACTCCATGCTGGTCGCCGTCGCAACTGGTGTAGACCAGCTCTCGGCGACGAGCTAGCTCCATCAGGTAGGGCCCGAAGATCAGGTCCGCTTCGGCATTCATCATCACCGCGTGCTTCCCTGTTTGAAGGGCCGTCGCAGCATACTCTCCGGCCAAGCCGATCGCGCTGGAGGCTTCTACGAGGACCTCAGCTCGTGCACAACCAGCCACTAGGCCGCCGTCCTCGCAAATCGCTATGAAGCCGCCGCGGATGGCGTCATCCATTTCCGCAGCGGTGCGAACCACCTTGTAGGGAAGCCCCACCATCTCCGCGCAGGCGATCGCACGCTCCGGCAGGAGGTCCGCCATGGCAACGCATTCCAGACCGGGAGTCACGCGGCATTGGTGCAGCAGCCCCTTGCCCATCGCCCCCATGCCCACCAGCCCGATCCGGATAGGTTCGAGCCGCGCGGACAACTTGCGTAGCGTGGATGTCGAGGCAGCGGGTCTTCCTGCCATTTCCACTAGTTTAGCTCTGGTGGAATCAGGCGGAGTCCCGCCAGGAGCAGTCCGGAAATTCCTGCATCCCGTTCGTGCATACTGTCTATATTCGAAGACCGGCGATCCTTCAGGAGAAAGCTCATGGCGAAGCCGCCCTATCAGTATCAGCACAGTAACATTTGGATCCAGCAGGACTCGGCGGCTTATCGCAATGAAGTCATCCGCTATCTCGATCTCGTGCGGACAACCTATGCCGGCCGGGTTCTGTTAAAGTTCATCGGCGCCATACGGAAAGGCATTTTGATCCTGCCGTACAAACCCACTCCCCAAGATCCGGTCAACGCCTACGCGCAGCCGCAATCGGAGCCCGATGCGTATACCAAGGGTAATGCGGTGATGCAAGGCTTTGACATTCCCAACTTCGGAACGATCCAACTTCCCACGGCGGTGTTTGGAACCGGCGCGGGAAGCAATGTGTGGCTGAAGTATCATCCAGCCACATTCCGCCAGTACGTGATCAACAAAGGACGCGTTTCGCCTGGCAGTGGACCGGGCGAGGTCTTGTTCCATGAACTGGTCCACGCGCAGCGCATGATGGAAGGAAAGGTTATACGCACCACGGTACCCGAGCATATCCACATGGATGACTTCGAGGAGTTTTGCGCCATTGTCGCCGCCAATATCTATCGCTCAGAACGTGGCTTTGAACTTCTGAGATCGGACCACTGGGGTAACCAAGCCATACGCGGGCCCAGGGCCGACCAGGTTGAATACTACAAGATTTATAAGAGTCAATTCGAGCGATGGTACAGTTCGCAGCCGAACTTCTGCCGCGCACTGGCGGAGAGCCCCGCCAAATTCAATCCGCTCCGAATCGCGGTCACCAGCCAGGGAGTGGGTGTCTATACTCCGATGGCTTTGCGGGGAGGTTAGCGAAGTTCCCGATTCACAGTATGCAGTACCGGAGGAGCGGCGGCTACTGGAGCGTCATCGCCGCGAAGTTGAGCG
>CAZDGT010000213.1:0-4270 GCA_964504905.1 uncultured Bordetella sp.
CCGCTTCTTCCACCATGAAGCGCAACGAATTCTCCAGCCACTTCCCCGAGCTATCTCCGAATATATTGACCTTGATCACATCGGGGAGCCCGTTCATCAGCACCCCGCACAACTGCGCGTCGAATGTCATGTATCCACAGACGAAACGAGTCAACTCTCCGCCGCCGCCCAAACGGACGGAGGCAAAGCCCCTCTGAAGAAGGGTCTCCATATCAGTCTTCGTCTCGTAAAACGGAGCCTGGGAACCATTCCACATGTCGTGAGGATCGCCATGCGGAATAATGATGATGTCTCCGGCAGACAATTCCACCGGTGTCCCATTCGCAAGCTGCAGAGAGCACTTCCCCTCCGTCATCAGGTGATAGGTGACTAGGTGGCTGGCGCCGCGGGCCAGAATGGGGACAAGCTCGCCGGCGCAAGGCGTGGCAATGCGCCACGGCGATGAAAACTCGGCGTTGAAATAGACCGCGCCTTCGAGCCTGACAACTTGTAAGACTGCCGACAAGGCATCCATCTCAGGAACCTAACTTCGCCAAGCAAACTTCGGCGGACTCCCAGATAACTCTTCACTATGTTACTACCGCCATAGCAAGGATAGCGGACGCGCGGATAAGGCCTGCCAGGCATTTTCGCTGCATAGTATTCAAGGACAAACGATCGCCGGCGACACGGCGACGCAGTAGAGAAAGGGACAAGACAATGTTTAAACGTTTGAGTGTTTTCGTTTACGGGGTGATCAGCTATGCCGTGTTTTTCGCCACGTTTCTATACGCGGCCGGATTCGTCGGCAATGTGATGGTTCCCAAGTCCATCGACTCGGGGCCTACGGTGCCCCTGGCCGCGGCGATTCTCATCAACGCCGGGCTGCTGGCGGTTTTTGCAGTGCAGCACAGCGTGATGGCGCGCAGAGGTTTTAAGGAACGCTTGACGCGCTTCATCCCCGAATCGGCGGAGCGCAGCACGTACGTTCTGTTATCGAGCCTGGCCCTCATCCTGCTTTTCTGGCAATGGCAGCCCATGGGCGGAGTGATCTGGGCCGTGAACAGCGCGGCGGCCAGCCTGGTTTTGCAGGGAATCTTCGTTCTAGGTATGTTGATCGTTTTGGTGAGTACCTTCCTGATCAATCATTTCGATCTCTTTGGGCTGCGGCAGGTCACGTTGTTCTTGCAGGGCAAGCCGTATACTCACTTGCCGTTCAACACGCCGTTCTTCTACAAATACGTGCGGCATCCCCTGTATTTGGGGTGGCTCCTGTTCTTCTGGGCTACTCCGGTGATGACTGCAGCGCACTTTCTGATGGCGGCAATGACGACCGCATACATCCTCTTCGCCATTCAGCTTGAGGAACGCGATCTGATTCGCGAGCACGGGAATGCGTACCTGAATTACAAACGTGAGGTCCCGATGATTCTTCCCACTAAGCTGCCGAAGGCCGACGTTACTGAAATTCGGCCGGCAGCAGCATCGCGATAGAGCTCGGAACAACCTCCGGGTGCGCCGGGTAGTGCGGGCGCGCCCGGAGCACTCGATCCCAATCTCACGAGCAAGTTCGGGGCACTTCCTTTACATTCGTCACGCGATCCATCATCTTGGTAAAGACGGCTTAGGCCGGTGGATTCTCCCGGAGGGATCGGCGTGATTCGCTTTGATCACAACGTCTGCAGCGATCTCGATCAAACGCGGAATCTGGAGTGGCTGGAAACCAACGGGCTCGGCGGGTTTTCGTCTTCTACCATTACCGGACTGAACACGCGGCGCTATCACGGTTTGCTGACCGCGGCCACCAAACCGCCTGGGAGCCGTTTCGTCCTCCTCTCCAAGATCGAGGAGACGCTGCTGATCGAGGGCCGCCACCACGACTTATCCTCGAATCAATATGCCGGCGCGGTTTATCCGCAAGGCCATCGCCACCTGGAAGAATTCCGCTTAGATCCATTCCCGGTGTTTCTGTATCGGGTGGAGGGGATCGAGATCCAGAAACGTGTATTTATGGTCCACGGCGAGAATACGACCGTGGTCGAATACGATGTTCGCACTCCGAAGGGCGTCGGCCCCTGCTCTCTGGAATTGCGCCCTCTGATCGCATTCCGCGACTATCATGGAACCACCCATCATAACGACGCCATCAACCCCGCCGTTCAAATCAGCCCTGGAATGGCGGCGATCACTCCCTACGCGGGCTTGCCTACGCTGTACTTTGGACACAATGCCTGCGCCCTCGAAGTAGCAGGCAACTGGTACTTCAATTTCGAGTATTCAGCGGAGCTGGAACGAGGTCTCGACGCGCATGAAGACCTGTTCAATCCCTTCGTTCTGCGATTCGACTTTCTCACAGGCTCGAAGGCAACCGTAGTCGCTTCCACGCAAGCGCGCGCCGCCAAGGAGGCGTCCGGACTCAAACGAATTGAGGTGCAGCGCCGCAAGCAGGTGATCGAGGGCGCGGCTTCCACCGATTCCCTGATTCGGCAGCTCACGGCTGCCGCCGATCAGTTCATCGTCCAGCGTGGACAACGCAATACCGTGATCGCCGGCTATCATTGGTTCGCCGACTGGGGACGCGATGCCATGATCGCCCTGCCCGGCCTCACGCTGATGACCGGGCGGCCGGAGATTGCCAGAAGCATTCTGGAGGAATTCGCCGCCGGCGCGGACCAGGGCCTGCTGCCAAACCGCTTTCCCGATTCTGGCGAAGCGCCCCAGTACAATACGGCGGATGCAGCCCTGTGGCTGTTCGAAGCCGTTCGCTCATACTTGCGCTACACGGGCGATCACGGATTCATACGCGAACGGCTGTACTCGAAGTTGCAGGACATCGTCGCCTGGCACTTGCGCGGAACGCGTTACGGAATTCATGTCGACAGTGACGGGCTCCTGGTGTGCGGCGAGCCAGGGGTTCAACTGACCTGGATGGACGCCAAAATCGGGGAGTACGTGGTGACTCCGCGAACTGGAAAGCCCGTCGAGATTCAGGCGCTGTGGCACAACGCATTGCGCGTCCTGAGCGGCCTGGCTCATGCATTCGGCGAATCGGCCCAGGCGGATGGCTATCGCGCGCTTGCGGATCGGACGCGCGAGAGCTTTAACGCTCAATTCTGGAACAGCGAAGCCGGCTGTCTATATGACGTAATCGACGGCGGCAACCGCGATGGCTCGATTCGACCGAACCAGATTTTTGCCGTGAGCCTGCATCATGCCATGCTGCCATCCGAAAAAGCGCGGCAGGTCGTGGGCGTCGTACAACGGGACCTGCTCACACCTCTCGGTCTGCGGAGTTTGTCACCGCGTGATCCGAACTACCGGCCGCATTACGAAGGAGGTCCGAGAGAGCGCGACCTCGCCTACCATCAGGGCACCGTATGGCCCTGGCTGACCGGCCCTTTTATCTCCGCGTATGTCAAAGCTCACGATCACGGAGCGGAGGCCAAGAGTCAGGCTGAAATCTGGTTCCGAGGGTTCGATCAGCATCTCAAGACGGCGTGCCTGGGACAGATCTCAGAAATTACCGACGCGGAGCCGCCCTACACGCCACGGGGATGCGTGGCTCAAGCCTGGAGCGTCGCCGAACTGCTGCGTGCCGCAGTAGAGGATATTTACGAGATTCAACTGTCTGCCCAGAGAGAGATCGTTGCCTTTGACGCTTAGGCTGCAACCCACTTCAATCGAATCAGAGGCGTACGGGTACGCGTATCCCAAATCCTTGCGGTCCAGCCGCTAAAGAACGAGCTACTTCCATTCGCCAGCCAAATCCGGCGCTTGTCCTTGCACCAGACCTACCGCTTAGAGGAGCACGGGGGCTATTTTGGGAAGAGCCATTCTTCTACTTTGGTTTTAGAAAGTGGTGCGCCCGGAGGGACTCGAACCCCCGGCCTACTGATTCGAAGTCAGTCGCTCTATCCAGCTGAGCTACGGGCGCGTTGCCTCATCGTATCATCACTACATAGGTGACTGAAACCGAGATCAAGCTGTTGTGGGAGGGCACTGCCAAAGAGGCGCAGGCTCTCGTCGAACAGCACGGTTATGCCGTCCGATCGCCGCGCACGCTTGAAAGCGACCAGCTCTTCGATCTATCCTCGGGCGGACTCCGGCAGTCGGATCAAATCCTGCGCCTGCGAAAAATGACATCGCCCACAGGTGGAATCCGCGCCATGGTCACCTATAAGGGGCCCGCAACGCGCGAAATCTACAAAAGCCGGGAAGAGATCGAGTTCGATGTGTCCGATCCCGCAGCTTTCGTGTTGGTACTCGAACGGCTGGGGTACCACCCCGGCTT
>CAZDGT010000214.1:0-7837 GCA_964504905.1 uncultured Bordetella sp.
TGTCTGATTCGAGGGACTCGCGCAGACACTCCAGCACGGTGGTTTTACCGGTGCCTTCTTCTCCCGTGAGGGATATGAGTCCCATGCGGGCCTGGACGGCGAAAATCAGGCCCCGGAGAGAGGCATCGTGTTCGTTCCCCCGGAAGAAGAAACCCGGATCGGGCTTGGAGGCAAAGGGGGTTTCCTCAAATCCAAAAAATGCTTTATACATTCGACTTAGAACATCCCGCTTAGGAATATTACCGCGCAGTCATGCAAGTGGAGACTGGCTCCGAGGTACTATACGTCCTACAGGGGGAGTAGCTACGATTGCCTACCGGCGGTCAGAAGCAGCGGAAATGGCGCCTGCCGGGTGCTAAGATCGGGCCAGGATGCGCTTTTGTGCCGCGTGCATTGCCCTTTTCCTGCCTCAGATGGTTCAGGCGGGTGACCTGGAAGCTGACAGGATGTCCTTGCGGGGGCTGAGGAGCGTCGGCGTCATCGTCGAGAACCAAAGTCCTGAAGTACAGCAGAACGGCCTGACGGTCAATGTGATTCAAACAGATGTCGAATCGAGGCTGCGGCAGGCGGGTATCCCGGTATTGGACTCCAAGGAAAGCTCAAAGAGTGGTAACGCGATCCTGATGATCAATGTCAGTATTATCACGTCGAAAGACGGCACGTGGCCGTTCATGGTTAACGTGGAATTGGTCCAGGACTCCATTTTGCGGAGAGATCCGTCGATAGTGGTGTCTAGGGCCCCTACCTGGTCATTGATGGGATTTGGCTCTATTGGGAAGACAAATGTCCGCAGTCTGCGGGACGACATCAAATACCTGGTTGACCGCTTCATCAGCGCGTACCTGGCGATGAACGCGAAGAGGTGAGCTAGGGGGCGGGACGGGAATTTGGGGAGCAGGAGAAGGGTTTTGCGAAGCTTTGTCTATCCAGCGAGACTGAGCCCAGAGAAGAAGGGCGGTTTCACCGTACAATTTCCGGACCTGCCCGAAGCGATCACGAGCGGCAAGAACCGCGCCGATGCATTGCTTCAGGCGGCCGATTGTCTGGAAGAGGCGGTCGCGGGCCGAATCGCGGATGGACTCGACGTGCCGATCCCAACGATGGCCCGCCGCAAACACATCCAGGTGGCACTGCCTGCGCCAATGGCGGCGAAGGCTGCTCTGTACCTCGCCATCCAGGAAGCTGGGTTAACCAACAGCGAGCTCGGACGCAAACTAGGACTCGACGAGAAGGAGATTCGCCGCATGCTGGATCCGCGCCACGCGACCAGGTTGGCAAGAATTCAGACCGTGCTCGATTTCCTGGGAAAGAGACTGGTGGTTTCGTTAGATAACGCGGCGTAGGCTAGCGCGTCATTTGCTACAACTCTCGGCAAATTGACTCCGCAGATACCCGCACGCTGCTTTTCGAATTTCGCCGTTTCGATTGAGCGATAACTTTCGGATTTCCACCTTACAATCTTCCCAGCCCAAAATGTAGCAGGCGCTGGATGCACTCGAGAAGAAGTGGAGTGCAAACTCTTCCGCATTTCCCGTGTCCGCGTACGGCGTCAAGAGAAGACGGGCCAAATAACGTTCCGGATTTCCTCGTAGGTTGGAGGGCCACTCACGGCGTAATACTAGAAGGTGAATTCCTCCCCCCTCAAGAATCGGTCGAAGGTAGCCGTCTTCGATTTTCAAGAACCAAATGCGCGTCACGGGTTCAGCGTAAGGATTCCGACCTCCTGGCAATTGATCTGGCTTGCATTCGGGCTGTAGCGATCCCCATAGATATTTGTTCGTCGGAACTGAACTACCCCGGATGTAGGCAACAATTTGTAGTTCGCCTTCACACCAATAGATTTTTCGCACTGCCTCTGTGGCGTATGAAGGCGGGTCCGTTTCGCCAACTAGCGTTCCTTCATCTAGCTTCCCTACAACTATGTGGGACGCCTGCTGCCAGGTTCCAGAGAGCCCGATCGAACCTTGCTTCCACTCGGGCAGCACCCGCTGAGCGTCGCAAGGCGCTTGGGTTGAGATACCAACGAGTATCATCCACCTAGCTAGCGTCATAGTCCCTGTATCAGCTATATAACTATACTCGCCGTTCTTACGCGTAGATGCCCGGAGCTTCGTGGCCTAGGGTTTGAACGTACTCGATGTAGGAGCCGGGGTAGACGCGCGGTTCGCGGTCGCGGCCGGTTTCGCCACCGAGTTCGAGGACGCGGGAGCCGAGGCCGCGGAGGAACATGCGGTCGTGCGAAACGAAGATCATGGTGCCTTCGAATTCCTTGAGCGCTTCGACCAGCATTTCCTTGGTGGCCAGGTCGAGGTGATTAGTAGGCTCGTCGAGCACCAGGAAATTGGGCGGATTGTAGAGCAGGCGCGCCATCGCCAGGCGGGATTTTTCGCCGCCGGAGAGCGAACGGATTTTCTTCTCGATATCGTCGCCTGAGAACTGGAACGCTCCGGCTAGAGTGCGGAGAGAACCGAGTCCGTCCTGCGGGAAATCCTGCTGGAGCTGTTCGATGACGGTGAGATCGGGATCGAGCACGTCGAGCGACTGCTGCGCGAAGTAGCCCATGTTGAGGCTGGCTCCCAGGCGCACGGTGCCTTCGTCGGGCGCGCTGGCGCCGGCAATCATCTTTAGCAGAGTGGTCTTCCCCGCCCCGTTGCGGCCCATCACGGCCCAGCGCTCGCCGCGGCGAATGGTGAGATCGAATCCGTCATAAATGACGCGCGCGCCGTAGCGCTTGTGCAGATTCTCGAGTACGGCTACCTGGTCTCCGGAGCGCGGGGGAATGCGAAATTCGAACTTGACGACTTGGCGGCGCTTGGGCAGTTCGATTTTTTCGATCTTGTCGAGGGCTTTGATGCGGCTCTGCACTTGGGCGGCTTTGGCGGCGTGGGTGCGGAAGCGGGCGATGAAGCGCTGCTCCTTGGCGAGCATGGACGGCTGGCGGGCGAAGGAGGCTTGCTGATTGGGTTCGCGAATGGCGCGCTCGCGCTCATAGAAATCGTAGTTGCCGGAGTAGGCGATGATTTCGCCGGCGTCGATCTCGGCGATTTTAGAGACGATGCGGTTCATGAATTCGCGATCATGCGAGGTCATGAGGAGGGCTCCGGGGTAGGACTTGAGGAACTGCTCCAGCCAGATGATGGATTCAAGGTCGAGGTGGTTGGTGGGCTCGTCCATCAGGAGGACGTCAGGGCGGCCAAGGAGGACGCGGGCGAGAGCGACACGCATTTTCCAGCCGCCGGAGAGCGCGCCGACATCGCCATCGATCTGATCGTCTTCAAAGCCGAGTCCATGGAGGACTTCGCGGGCCTGCGCTTCGAGGGTGTAGCCGCCGAGGTGCTCGTATTCTTCCTGGACTTCGCCGAAGCGGGCGAGGATGCGGTCCATCTCGTTGGCCTGGGCGGGGTCGCTCATGGAGTGCTGGAGGGCTTCGAGTTCGTGGTGGAGGTCGCCCGCGCGTCCGCTGCCGGCGATGGCTTCGTCAAGGACGGAGCGGCCCTGCATTTCTTCGACATCCTGGCGGAAATAGCCGATGGTCAGCTTCTTGGGGAAGGAGACGGTGCCTTCGTCGGGATCCTCTTCGCCGACGACCATGCGGAAGAGCGTGGTTTTCCCGGAGCCGTTGGGTCCGACGAGGCCGACCTTTTCGCCGGGATTGAGTTGGAAGGAGGCTTCGACGAAGACCAACTGCTTGCCGTACTGCTTGTTGATATTGGAAAACGAAATCATTCAGTGGAGGGACGCTGGAAATACCAAGTTAGCAGAGGGGTCCAAATCGGGGTCAAAAACTGGGGGAATCGGCCGTTAAGAATAAGCAGACATGCGAGATCCCCAGAGGCCTCAATTACTTGCGATTCTTGTGCTTGGCTCCCTCGCCGGGGTGCCGAGTGCCGCCGCCGACTTGCCGGGGCTCGCGTTCATTGGTTCCATGCCGCATCTGGCGGCGGAGGAGAACTGGACTACCTCGTTCACGCTGATTAATAAGGATACGAGCGGGGCGACGGCTCGGTTGAGTTTTTTCGGGAGCTCCGGTCCCTTGGCGCTGCCGCTCGTTTTTCCACAACAAACTGTGGGGACGACATTGCTGGTGGATACGCTGGACCGGCCGCTGGCGGCGAATGCAACATTGGCAATCAATACTGCGGGAGCACAGACGGCTCCGGTGTTAGTTGGCTCGGCGCAATTGGCGGCGACCGGTTTTCTGGATGGGTTCGCCATTTTTCACCAACTGGGCACGCAACAGGAAGCAGTGGTACCACTGGAAACGCGCAGCGCAGGTTCCTATTTCCTGGCGTTCGATAACACGAGCGGCGTGGTGCTGGGAGTGGCGCTGCAAAATGTTTCAGCGGTGGCGGCCAATATTACAGTGGTAATACGCGACGACAACGGGACTGTGATCGGACCGGCGGGAGCAACGATTGCAGTGGCGGGCAGAGGCCACACATCCTTTGTATTGTCCGATCCGGTGCAAGGATTCGCGGTAACGGCGAACAGGCGCGGGACGATTGAATTCAAGACTCCCGCTGGGGGACGGATCAGCGTGCTGGGGCTGCGCTTCACTCCACCGAACAATGCCTTGACCACCATTCCTGCGCTGGCGAACGTGGGTACGAACGGGGGCTCCATCGCTCACCTGGCTACGGGTAATGGCTGGCAAACAACATTTGTGCTGGTGAACGTGGGCACGGGCGCGGCGCAAATGCATCTCCAGTTCTTCGGCGATAGCGGGAGTCCGCTGCTGTTGCCGATCGTATTTCCACAGTACAGCGGCGGGATGACTCAGGTGGCTTCTGGCGTGGAACAGAGCCTGGCGGCAGGAGCGACGCTAATCGTGCAAAGTGCCGCGCCGATGTCGGATCCGGCACCGACGGTGGGATCGGCGCAGTTGACCACGAATGGTAATGTGAGCGGATTCGTCATCTTCCGGTTCAATCCCAGCGGCCAGGAAGCTGTGGTGGCGCTGGAAAACCGGAGCGCTAACGCCTACATTTTGGCGTTCGATAACACGGCAGGAATCGCCACGGGAATCGCGATCAATAGTGTGGCGGCACAGGCGGTGAACATCCCGGTGACGGTTCGTAACGACGCGGGAACGCAGATCGCCAGCGACTTGATTTCACTAGCTGCCAACGGCCATCTGGCGTTTACGCTCGCGAGCGATAAATACCCGGGCAGCGCGAACATCCGGGGCACCATCGAGTTCGGAAAACCTGCCAACGCCTTGATCGGGGCGCTGGGCATCCGGATTCCTCCGGCAACCGCCCACACTTTCACCACTTTGCCGGCGCTGGCGAAATAGTTTCACGATTTTTTCACGCTCATTTCACGAATCTGGACCTAACTCCGGCGATGATAGCAACAGGGAAATAGGTAGCGGAGGGAATATGGCAACGATGCATTGGGAGCTTTCAAAAGCGGGTCTGTGGCCGGAGTACCGGCGTGCGTTCCATGAGTTTTCGAGAAAAGTGCGAGAGGTGCAGTCGCTGGAATCCCGGAATCCCGAGCCCGGCGATGTTCTCAGGGCCGCGCTGGAAGTGGAACGGGCACGGATGACCTACTCGCAGATGCGGGACGCGTTAGTACAGCAATTTCTGCCCGCGCGCAAAAAAAGGACCACGGCCGTTTAGTTCCTACCAATCAACCGCATGCTGACGCAGGGCGGTTCTGTGCCCCGTCACGCTGACGCGTGGCGGGACTCGGTTATAATGTAAAATCCAGTCCAAGATGACGGAAGGACCCTGTTCAGTCCGCATGAACGCGGTATAGGAGGTCCTGAATGCGGTTTGATTCGTATCAAACCCAAGGGTTCCGGGATGAGATGTTCGACGACGCCGGGGTGGTGCGGCCCGAGGCGCGTCTCCTGTTGGATACGATCGAGTCCCTCGAAGAAGGGCAACTGCTGCAATGCCAGCGAGCTGCCGAACGGCTGCTGCTGCAGATGGGCATCACCTTCAACGTCTACGGCGATTCCGCCGGCGCCGAGCGCATTTTCCCCTTCGACCTGATCCCGCGTATCGTCCGCGCGGAGGAGTGGGCCTGGATCGAGCGCGGGCTCAAGCAGCGCATTCACGCATTAAACGAGTTCATCGACGACATCTATCACGACCAGAAAATACTAAAGGACAAGATCATTCCGGAGGAGGTCATCTATTCGGCCACCTTCTACCGGCCGCAGTGTGCGGGAATCAATCCGCCCCGGCGCATCTGGTGCCACATTACGGGCACAGACCTGGTGCGGCATGGCGACGGCAACATTTATGTGCTGGAGGACAACTTGCGCGTGCCCTCCGGCGTGTCTTATGTGCTGGAAAACCGCGACTTGATGAAGCGCACATTTCCGCAGGTGTTTGAGGGGTTGCGGGTGCGTCCAGTGGACGATTATCCGAGCAACCTGCTGGAGATGCTGGAATCGATTGCGCCTCCGGGAGCCGCCGATAAGCCGACTGTGGTGCTGCTGACTCCAGGAATGTACAACTCAGCGTACTTCGAGCACAGTTTTCTGGCGCAGCAGATGGGTATCCAGCTCGTCGAAGGACGCGACCTGGTGGTGGAAGACCACATCGTATGGATGCGGACGACTAAGGGCTTGCGCAAGGTGGACGTGATCTACCGCCGTATCGATGACGATTTCATGGACCCGCTCGCGTTCCGCGAGGATTCGCTATTGGGCGTACCGGGGCTGCTGGATGCGTATCGAGCAGGCAAAGTGGCGCTGGCGAATGCGCCGGGCAACGGGGTGGCCGACGATAAAGTGGTCTACGCGTACGTTCCAGATATGATCAAGTACTACACAGGCGAGGACGCGATTCTTTACAACGTGCCGACGTTCCTGTGCTGGCGCGATAAGGACCGCGAACATGTCCTAGAGAACCTGGAAAAACTGGTGGTGAAGGCTGCGAACGAGGCGGGCGGGTATGGGATGCTGGTGGGTCCGCATTCTACGGCTGAGCAGCGTGAGGAATTTGCGGCCAGGATCTCGGCGAATCCGCGGAATTATATTGCGCAGCCGACGCTGGCGCTATCGCGAGTGCCCACGGTTGTCGATGGACATTTTGAAGGCCGCCATGTGGATTTGCGTCCGTATATTCTCTACGGTAGGGACATCAAAGTGCTGCCGGGCGGATTGACGCGCGTGGCGCTGCGCAAGGGATCGCTGGTGGTGAATTCGTCGCAAGGCGGCGGGAGCAAGCACACTTGGGTTCTGGCGGAATCGGCGGAGGGCAGGTCGTGATACCCGAGACGCCTCCTCTGCTGAGCCGTGTTGCCGATTCCGTGTATTGGATGGCGCGGTATATCGAACGCGCCGAAAATGTGGCGCGTTATATCGGCGTGAATCTGAATCTGCAACTGGATCTGCCGATGGAGCCGAATCAGCAATGGCAGCCGCTAATCGATACCTCGGGCGATACCGAAGAGTTCAAAGAACGGTATGGCGAGGCGTCGCAGGCCAAGGTGATCGAATTCCTGGCTTACGATCCGGCCAACACTAACTCGATTGCATCCTGTTTACGCGCAGCGCGCGAGAATGCGCGGTCGGTGCGCGAGGCCATTTCTTCGGAGATGTGGACGCAGGTTAACAGCATGTACCTCGACATGCAAATGCAGGGACGCATGCCGGACCCGGGCCAGTTGCCGGAAGTAATGCGCAGCATCCGGCTGGGGTGCCATCTGTTCCAGGGGATCACAGATGCGACCATGTCGCATAGCGAGGCATGGCACTTCGCGAGGATGGGAAGAAAGCTGGAGCGCGCCGATAAGACGTCGCGCATTTTGGACGTCAAGTACTTCATCCTGCTGCCCTCGGCGAGAGTGGTGGGGACACCGTACGACGACATCCACT
>CAZDGT010000215.1:0-10632 GCA_964504905.1 uncultured Bordetella sp.
TAGATCTACCGGCGTATAGTATTTGTCGGAAAATTCGCCGCGCTTGGCGCGAATCGCCAGCCAGCCCAGCAGGAACATGCCGATCAGGACGTGCAGACCGTGCAAGCCGGTCATCATGAAATAGAAGCTGAAAAATGTAGCGTAGCCGTGGCTGCCGGCAATCAAATTACCGTGGTGGCTATAAAAGATCCCGGGCAACAGGCCCTCTTCCCACTTATGGTGATATTCATACGCCTTGATGCACATGAATATTCCGGCGCAGGCGACGGTCAGCCACAGGTACATCGCAGTTTTCTTAGCCTGGTTGGTGCGGGCGGCAAGCACCGCCATCACCATCGTGAAACTGGAGACCAAGAGCACAACGGTATTGGTGGCTCCGGCCCAACGCTGCAGTTCCTCGTGAGCCTCCACGAACTCTTGCGGATACTTGTTCTGCATCAGGCCAAAGCCGGCGAACAAGCCGCCGAAGGTCAGGACTTCGGTAACCAGGAACAGCCACATACCAATCTTGCTGGTATCGAACTGCTGCTCCATGGTGGTGAAATGATGCTGCTGATGCGGATCATGGTCAGCACCGTGCCCGTGCGGATCCTGATGAAGATCTACCGACGTCGTACTCATGCGTGGTCTCTCATACGTGCGTTACCGTCCTATGGCGGTAGTCATAAGGCTCGTGCTCGAGCACCGGCTGATCCTCGAAGTTATGGAACACTGGCGGCGAGGAGGACTCCCATTCGAGCGTAGTGCCGCCCCACGGATTGTCGTGCGCGCGTTCGCCTGTTTTGAGCGAAGCCAGAAGATAGATCGCCGTGAGGAACAGGCCCGCCCCCAGCACCCAGCTTCCATAAGTGGAAAATGCGTGAATGGGCTGGAACTGATCCAGATAGTTGAAGTAGCGCCGCGGCATACCCTGCCCGCCCATGATGAACTGCGAGCCGAAGGTCATGTTGAAACCGATGAAGACCAGGGCGCACCCAACGCGTCCCCACTTTTCCGAATACATTCTGCCGGTCATCTTGGGCCACCAGTAGTGCAGCCCGCCGATGAAGGCGATCACCGTGCCGCCCATCATCACGTAATGGAAGTGGGCAACCACGAAGTAGGTGTCTGTGAGGTGGATATCGACGGCGAGCGTCGAGAAGAAGATGCCCGTCAGTCCGCCGATCGCAAACAGGAACAGGAACGCCATGGCGTACAGCATCGGCGTTTCAAAGGTGATGTTCCCCTTATACATGGTGGTCAGCCAGTTGAACATCTTGACGCCGGACGGGAGCGCCACCAGGAAGGTGAGCGCCGAAAAAACCACATTGGCCAGATCGCTTTCGCCGGCCACAAACAGATGGTGACCCCACACGATGAAGCTCAGCAGCGCCAGCGAGACGCTGGAGTAAGCGATGGCGCGATAGCCGAAGATCGTCTTGCGGCAAAACGTGGGGATGATCTCGCTGATGATCGCCATTCCCGGCAGAATCATGATGTAAACGGCGGGGTGCGAATAGAACCAGAAGAAGTGCTGGAAGAGTACCGGGTCACCGCCGATGCGCGAATCGAAGATCCCAATCTGAAAGACGCGCTCGATGAGCAGCAGCACCAGCGTGATCGCGAGCACCGGCGTGGCCAGGATCTGAATGACGCCGGTGGCGTAGATGCCCCAAACGAACAGCGGCATGTCGAACCAACCCATGCCGGGAGCGCGCAGTTTATGCGTGGTGGCGATGAAGTTCAGTCCGGTAAAGATGGATGAGAATCCCAAAATGAAGGCGGC
This sequence comes from uncultured Bordetella sp., assembly GCA_964504905.1. Classification (GTDB taxonomy): domain Bacteria; phylum Acidobacteriota; class Terriglobia; order Bryobacterales; family Bryobacteraceae; genus Palsa-187. The sequence continues at coordinate 1,766 of CAZDGT010000215.1, forward strand.
CATGGTCATCAGGCCGACGGCCCCATCGGTGGTTGTCGAGTAAGGCGTATAGAAAGTCCATCCGGTATCCACCGCGCCCAGCACCATGGAGCCGATGGCCAATGCCGCGCCGCCGCACCATAGGTAGAAACTCATCAGATTTAGCCGCGGGAAGGCCACGTCCTTCGCGCCTAGCATCATGGGCAGCACGAAGTTACCCAAGGACGCGGGAATGGCAGGGATGATAAACAGGAACACCATCACCGCCCCGTGCAGCGTGAAAAAGCGGTTGTAGGCTTCTGCGGTTACCCATTGGTGACCGAACAGCGTATGTTGCGGATTCAGCAGCGACAGGCGAACCAGCAGCGCGAATACGCCGCCGATCAGAAACGCCGTCGAAACCGCCACCAGATACATGATGCCGATGCGCTTGTGGTCGACCGTGGACATCCAGCTCCAGATGCCCTTGGTCTCGTTCAGGTAATTCTTGGCGGGCCGCGGCCGGTCCCCCATGATCGAGCCCGATGTGAGTGTATGTTCCATGTTTATGACCTTTACTGCAACGACTTTATGTACGCGACCAGCCCACGAATTTCATTTTCGCGCAAGAGACCCTGGAAAGTGGGCATGATGGGGTCGAAGCCATCCACCACCTTGGCCTGCGGCTGCAGCATGGATTCACGTACATAATTCTCGTCCACCAGCACGCTCGTGCCGCCCTTGATTTTCTCCATCTTGCCCCAGATGCCCTTCCAACTGGGGCCCTTGCTCTTTGCGCCGTCGATGGTGTGGCAAGTGGCGCACCCTTTTTGGTCCCATTGGATTTTGCCCCATTCCTCAGGCGTGTGCTTCATCCACTCATCGCCACCGGTTTCCATCCACTTGGCGAAGTCGGCGGGCGTGTCAACGAAAACTTTGGCGCGCATGTCGGAGTGGCCTTTGCCGCAGTATTCCGCGCAAGTGGATACGTGTTCTCCTACCGAAGTAGGCGTGAACCAGTATTCCGTATAGCGCCCGGGAACAATGTCACGTTTCACGCGCATATCCGGAATAAAGAAATCGTGCAGTACGTCTTCGCTGGTCATCACCAAGTGGATCGACTTGTTCACGGGAACGTGCAATTCATTCACCGCGCGCGTGCCATCCGGAAATTCGAACTGCCAGAGCCATTTTTTGGCGGTGATCTGAATTTCCATGGATTCGCCAGGTCCCACGGCAAACTGCATGTAACCGATGATCCCCCAGAAGAACAACCCGACGCACAGGATCAGGGGTATCACTGTCCAGACGATTTCCATGGTTGTGTTGTGGGTCTGATGCGGAGTCACCCGGCCTGCCTTGTAACGATAGCGCCAGGCGAAATAAAACATCGGTATCATCAGCGCGAAGAACAGCACGACGCTTAGCCAAAAGATGGCCATGTATATGAAGTCGATATGCTTGGCAAACTCAGAGCCTTGATCGACCGGCAATAGTGCCCTACGAAGCCACTCCATTATGCAAAACCTTCCTTGAACCGGGCTGGGGCTCGATTACGCTCCGCGCGATACATCCGCCGAATGAAGAACGCTATGAATAGTACGGTTAGGATGCCTCCGCCGCGCATGACATTCAAAGCGAACCACACATAAGCGCCAGCCTTAGGATCATAGTGATAACAGAACAAGAGAATCTTTTCGAGCGCCATGGTAGTACGGCCTTCTGACGCCTCCGCCAAACCGAAGCGCAGGTCGCGCGCGCGATAACGGATGCCATACAGATAGCGGGCCATACGCCCCTGGGGAGTCAGCACCATAATGGCCGCTGGGTGCGCGTACTGCTCCTGGCGGGGATCGTATTTATAGTTGAACCCAACCTGCTTGGCCAGACGCTGTGCATTGCCGTCACGGTCGGTTAGGAAATGCCAGCCAGGAGCCGGACGGTCGAAACTGCCAAGATATACGGCCTTTTTCTTGCGCGCGTCAGCGAAAGACTCGCGCGGGTCAATGCTAATCGTCACCACTTCATATTCGTTGCCCGGAGTCCACGGGATCTCGCGCATGGCTTCAGTCTGCCCGTTGAGAATCAGAGTGCAGAGCATCGGGCAATTGTAATAGACCAAGTTAAGGATCACTGGCCGGCCCTGATGGAAATACTCGCCCAACGCCACCGGGTAGCCGTTCTCCCCAGTAAACGTAAGATTGAGATCTACCGTCGCACCCAGATGCTCATCGACACCTACGCCTTCAAGCTGCGGCGGACGCACATTGGCAGGGAGCGTCGACGCATCGCCAATCTTCGACAGACGATATTGCGCCGCCAGCGGCACGGCCGCTAGCGCGAGCAAACCGAATATCGAGATGCGTTGCAAATTCATTCTCTACTTCTTCGCAGGTTCCGCTGGCGCGGCAGGGGCGTCAGCAGGCGCCGCAGCCGCAGCAGGCTCTTCCTTCTTAATCGGAGTAGCCTTGGCCGGATAGAATAGTTTCCCCGCCGCGGCTTCCGCCGCAAACGTTTGCATGGCTTTGTCGATGGGCACGCGCACGCGATTCGTGGACTTATCCAAATTCCCGTACATGTAATGCGTCAGATTCCAGGCATCACGATTCCGCAGTTCCTGCAATTGCTCGCTGGGAGCGGAAAGCACTCGCTCATACACCGCTTCCTTCCAAATCTGATCGAAATAGCCCTGCACCGCGACGATAGTCAGAATCAGGCCCAACACACTGGCGATGGTGAACAGCCAGATGGCTGGAGTATTCGGCTCCGTGCGATCGAACCCTTCTTGAGGATCATGGTGTTCAATCGGGTGTTCGTAAGCGTCATCCGCGTGGCTCATCGTGATCCTCCTTTAAGCGTTCTCAAAATGCAGACTCTGCTCCAGCCGCAGGTCACCAACCGGCACCATCTTATGTTTGCGGAAACGGCTCCAGAAAACCAACCCACAGATGCTGACCGTGGTTACCAGGGTCGCAAGATCCAGCCAATGCAATAGGGGCCCGGTCTTGTAATAGGTGGGCATGACAATCCAATACAAGTCGAGGTATTCGACCACCAGGCTATAGGCGGCCATGAACCCGATCACTTTTAGGCTGCGCTTGGCGGGCCGGCATAGCAGTATGGGAAATGGAATCAAAAAGCGCAGGAAAGGCATGGCCAGACTGATGGGGAACCAGCCTCCCACCATACGGTGCCGGTACCAGATCGTCTCTTCGGGCAGGTTCGAATACCAGATCAAGAAGTATTGCGAAAACGCAACGTAGGTGTAGAAGCAGGTCATGGCAAACAGCCATTTGCCTAAGTCGTGATAATGCTCTTCCGTGATGGAGTTCTTGAGAATGCCCGCGCGGCGGAATGCGAGGCACACCAGCGTCACCACCGAAAAGAACGAAAGGGCGCCGCCGGCCAGCATCACCAATCCGAAAATAGTCGAGTACCACTTGGGCTCAAGCGACATCAGCCAGTCATAGCAAGCCATGGTTCCGACGGCCACGGCCAGGAACAAGCCCGGCGCGCTCCAGCGGGAAGCGATGTGCATCTGCTTGATCGATCGCTCAGTGTCCTGTTTGGTGGACTGGCGATAGATGGAGCCTGCCCAGAGCGACCACAAAGCGAAATAGATAAAGGTTCGGGCTATAAACCAATTTGGATCAAGATAACTGGCTTTGGCCTTCAGCACCACGTCAGAAGCCACCGCCTGCTGATTCGTCCAGGGGTAGATTTCATGCAGCCCCATTGCAATCGGAATGAACAAAAGCAAACCCACCGGCAGCGTGATCATGATATTTTCCATGATGCGCCGCATGGTAACGCTCCAGGCGGAACCCGTCAGAAACTGCACCATCACGAAGAAGAACGCGCCCAGGCCGATCAGCGTGGTGTACGCGAACGCCACCGTATACGACTGGAATAAGCGTGCCGGATTGGTGAAGTATCCAGCGACGCAGGCAATAATCCCGAGCAGGGCGGCGAATACCAGGACGTTGCGGCCGGTCGTCCAGCGTCCGATTTCGAGCTGGTAGCTGTCCACCGTCGTACTGTGTGATCCGTGATGGGAATGTTGTTGGCTCATGACGTTATCTCACCGCCGCAATCGCCGTACCGGACGGCACTTCATCGGGCTTACTGTGGGCGGCCCGCTGCAAAGCGCGGACGTAGGCGATGATGGCCCAGCGATCCTCGGTCACCAACTGAAAACGGTAGGGCGGCATCGTTCGGCGTCCATTGCTGATCACATCAAACAGATCGCCGTCGGCAAATTCCACCACGCGATCCTCGGTTAAATTGGATGGCTGCCAGACGGGCACGCGGGTCGGCACGATGCCGTGTCCCATGCCGGTCTGGTCATGGCACGGCGAACAATAGATATTGAACTTGGTCTGACCCTGTTCCAGCAGCGCAAGCGTCACCGGCACCGGGCTTTTTCCAACATACATCCCATTTTCTCGGCCCGTGTTAAACGGGGAATCATCGCGGAACCCGGTGCGCGATACCGTGTCTTCGGGAGGCAAGCGATTGGAACGTCCATCGTCGAAGATTCCGACTACCGGCGCCTGCGCCTTGAATTTTTGCTGATGCTTCATGTCGTCCCACACTTGCAGCGGTGTGTTGCGCTGAATACTGGAGCACGCGCCCAGCAGCACCAGGGCCGGAACGACGAACCATGTCTTGCGGAGCTTCATCCTTCCACCACCTCCACGTCGCCGGCGCCGACGCTGCGCAAATGCTCGACGCAGGTTTGCGGATTAAACTTCGGATCATCGGCTTCGATCACCAGCAGGAAGCGATCGTCCGACGCCCGGTGTGCCTGCGAATAGTTGAACGAGGGATGATACAGTCGCGGCAGCCCATTGATGCCCCACACACCGAAGAAGGTGGCGAACGCAGTAAACAGAACCGTCAGCTCAAACGTCACTGGAATCGAATATGAGAAATCGAAAAAGGGTTTACCACCAATAACCAGCCGATAGTTGACGGCGCCCACCCACCAGATGAGTGAGATCGCAGTAGCGGCGCCCAGGGCGGAGAAAAAGATGACGATCCAGCCCAACTTCGACGGCGGCACGCCGATGGCGTCATCGATGCCGTGAACCGGAAAGGGCGACATCGCGTCGATTTTGGTGTAGCCCATCTCGCGAATCTTACGTCCCGCATCTACCAGCGCATCCGGTTCCGAGAAGGCGCCGATGACGCCGTAGACCTTGTCCTCGCCAATACCGATCTTGTCTTTGAATTGATCGAGGGTCATTTCGCGACGACCTCCTCTTCCGTGAAAGTGTGCTTCTGGACTGCCAGGACACCTTTCACTTCGGAGATAGCGATCATCGGCAGGAAGCGCGCGAACAACAGGAACAGCGTCAAGAACAAGCCGATGGTGCCGGCAAACGTAAGCATGTCCACATAGGTGGGGTGGAAGTAACCCCACGAGCTCGGCAGAAAGTCGCGCGTCAAACTGGTGGCGATAATCACGAAGCGCTCAAACCACATTCCAATGTTGGTTGTGATGCTGATGATGAACATCACCCACAGGTTATTGCGCATGCTCTTGAACCAATAAAGCTGCGGGATGAAAAGATTGCAGGTATACATGGACCACGCCGCCCACCAGTAGGGGCCGAAGGCGCGATTCAGGAACGTGAAACGTTCGTAGATGTTACCGCTATACCAGGCGATGAAGAATTCGCAGGCATAGGCGTAACTCACCACCGAACCCGTCACCAGGATGATCTTGTTCATGTTCTCCAGGTGCTTCATGGTGATGAGGTTTTGCAGATTGAGCGTCCAGCGCGCGATCAACAGCAGCGTCATCACACACGCGAAACCGGAGAATATAGCGCCGGCGACGAAGTAGGGCGGGAAGATGGTAGTGTGCCAACCCGGAATCACCGACGTCGCGAAGTCGAAACTAACGATGCTATGTACGCTGAGCACCAGCGGAGTCGAAATGGCGGCCAAGATCAAATAGGCTTTTTCGTAGTTGCTCCAGTGGCGCGCCGATCCGCGCCAGCCTAGGCTGAGCGCGCCGAAGATCACCTGCTTTAACTTGCTCGTCGTGCGGTCACGCAGCGTTGCCAGGTCCGGAACCAAGCCTGTGAACCAGAACAACAGAGAAACCGTGAAGTAGGTGGAGACCGCGAACACGTCCCAGATCAGCGGGCTGCGGAAGTTCTGCCACAAATTCAGGTCGAAGTTCGGAATCGGGAACAGCCAGTATGCACGCCACGGGCGGCCCGTATGGAATAGCGGGAAGATACCCGCGCACATAACAGCGAACAGCGTCATGGCTTCGGCCGAGCGGTTAATGGAGGTTCTCCACTTCTGCCGGAACAGGAAGAGAATCGCCGAGATCAGTGTGCCGGCGTGACCGATACCGATCCAGAACACGAAGTTGGTGATATCCCACGCCCAGCCGACTGGCCGGTTGTTTCCCCAGACGCCGATGCCGGTCGCCAGCAGATAGGCCAACATCAATCCCAGCACGCCAGTTACGGATGCCGTGATCGCCAGGGTGATCCAGTACTTGGCCGGCGTCTTGATGACGTCGCCCTCGACGATGGCACAGATTTGTTCGGAGAGGTCGTGATAGTCTTCACTCCGCACCAGGGGCGGATTGACTTCCATCAACGCCGGATCTTGAAGGACCGCGCTCATGCCGTTAACTCCGGATTGGGATTGCGCAGTTTGGCCAGGTAGGTAGTGCGCGGCTTAATGCCGAGCTCAGCCAGCATGGCGTAGTTGCGTTCCTGCTTCTTCAGTTTCGCCACCCTGCTCTCAGGGTCATTGATATTGCCGAATACGATGGCCTCGGCGGGACAGGTCTGCTGGCAGGCGGTTTTAATCTCGCCGTCTTTGATCTCGCGGCGCCCGTCGCGCTTGGCCTTAATCTTGGTCTCTTCGATGCGCTGCACGCAGTAAGTGCACTTTTCCATCACACCGCGCATGCGCACGCTGACGTCGGGGTTGTAGACCAAGCCCGTAATCTCCGGCTCGTAGCGGTGGAAGTTGAGGAAATTGAAGTGGCGCACCTTGAAGGGACAGTTGTTGGCACAGTACCGCGTTCCGACGCAGCGGTTATACGCCATGTCATTCAGCCCCTCAGGACTGTGGCTGGTCGCCTGCACCGGGCAAACATTCTCGCAGGGCGCGTTCTCGCACTGCATACAAGGGATGGGCTGCTCGATGACTTCGGGATCGTTCTCGTCGCCGGAATAGTAACGATCCATGCGAATCCAGTGCATTTCGCGTCCGCGCAGCACTTGATCCTTACCAACAACCGGAGTGTTGTTCTCCGCGACGCAAGCGACTACGCACGCATTGCATCCGGTGCACGACGTCAGGTCGATCGCCATGCCCCACTGATTGCCCTGCGTATAGCTGACTTCGGGATAGATCGAGTGTATTTCGGGAACCTCCGACATCTCCTCGACAAACTTGGCGTTCTTCTTGTACTCTTCGACAGATCCTTCGCGAGCCAGTGGGCGGTCGTGCTGCTGGTCACCCGTGCCGCGTTCTTGCGTGGTCGCGAGCGTCTCGCGCTTACCCGTGGCCGCGACCGTAAATCCCGATGCGAAGTAAAAAGCGTCGCTGGTGCGGATCAAATTGGCGTTCGAACCGACACCTTTGCCAACACGCCCGCACTTTTCGCGTCCGTAGCCGAGCGCAATCGAAATCGAATCGTCAGCGTGGCCGGGCTGGATCATGACCGCAGCTTCCATCTTGAGGTTGCCGCGCGTAAGCGAGATTACGTCGCCATCGGTCAGCTTCTGATCGGTCGCCATCTTGGGACTGATCATGGCGGCGTTGCCCCACACCAGCTTCGAGATGGCATCCGGCGCTTCCTGCAGCCAGCCGTTGTTGGCGAAGCGGCCGTCCCAGGTCGCTGAACTCGGATAGAAACCAACTTCGATGCCCGCTGCGGCGGCGCGAGTTTCCGCTGCCAAGGCCGTTGCCAGTTTCTTGCTATCGACGCTTACCTTGACTGGATCGACAGCCTTCGCAGCCGCGACCACTCCGTCGTGCAGAGCCTTGCGCCAAGCTTCCTCTTTATTGCCCGAGAGCAGCGACATCCAATAGCCCTTGACGATGTCGTGCGACTTGGTGAACTTCTTTGTGGTTACCCAGGAAACAATCTCAGCCGCGGTCTTGCCGCCATACATGGGCTCGATCATGGGCTGCTGAATCGCAGCGACGCCATCGGACGTAGCTTCGTCACCCCACGATTCGAGCAAGTGCGCTTCCGGGATGTGCCATGTCGCCGCTGCAGCAGTCTCGTCGTCTTCACCGCCCAGGTGGATCGATGTGGCGACCTTCGATAGCGCGACCGCGAATTGCAGATCAGCCGGAGCGGAGTACGCTGGATTACCACCGAGGATTACAAGCGTCGAAACTTGACCCGCCGACATTTCCCCAGTCAGAGACTTCAGCGCGTCGACGCCGGAGTTGGATTTATCAATTACCGGTTTGGTGTAGGTGACACAGGCGCTGCCTAGCTTCTCATTGATCAACGCTGCCAAAGCCAGCACACTGGCGGGTTGCCTCGGACCGGCGACCACCAGAGCCTCGGCCCCAGCGGCTTTTAGATCCTTAACCACGGCAGCCAGGAACTTCGCGCGCTTATCTCCGCCAGCATTGTTGACGACGTTCAGGCCCGGCATTGCGCCCAAGGCAGCGGCAAGGTCGGAGGCAAACTGGCGCACATCGGAACCTTTCATGCGCAGCCGGTGGTCAGCATTCGCTCCCGTGAGCGAGAACTGACTCTCGACGGCGTAGAGCCGGTTCATTTTCTCGAGATCTTCTTCCGCTGCTACCTTGCGACGCTTCGCAAATGCAGAAGTGAACGAAGGCGTCGGCGCGTCCAAGCCGAGGAAATCGTGATCCAGCGCCAGTACTACTTTCGCCTTGTCGAACTT
>CAZDGT010000216.1:0-1783 GCA_964504905.1 uncultured Bordetella sp.
CCCGTGAAACCTGGTACTCCGAACCGGCCAAGGTCTTCGATAATCTCTATTTCGTAGGTTCGAAAGTCCACTCCTCCTGGGCCCTCACCACCAGCGACGGCATTATCTTGATCGACACGCTGTTCACCTACAATTCCGAGGAAGAGATTGTTGGCGGCCTCAAGAAGCTGGGCCTGGATCCCGCGAGCGTGAAATACGTAATCATCACGCACGCGCACGGCGACCATGTCGGAGGAGCGAAATTGTTGCAGGATCGCTTCAAATCGCACATCGTCATGGGCGGGCCGGACTGGGATTCGATTGAGAAGTCGGTCAACGGCTATCCGGAGGGCAAACCGAAGCGCGATATCGTGGCCGATGACGGGCAGAAGATCACGCTGGGCGATACCTCGGTGACGATCGTAACGACGCCCGGACACACTCCGGGGACGCTTTCGATGACGTTCCCGGTGAAGGACCGCGGACGAACGCTCTCCGTGGCCTATGCGGGCGGGACGGCGTTCAACTTCCCCAGCACGGTGCCGAACTTCGACATCTATATTGGGTCGCAAAAGAAAATGGCAGCGGCGGCAGCGGCAGCCAACGCGACCATTCTGATGACGAATCATTCCGAGTTCGATTACGCCACGACGAAGATCAAGTTACTGGGTGTACGCAAGCCCGGCGAGCCACATCCCTACGAGCTCGGCAAAGAAGCGGTGGCGCGCTATTTCACAGTCACGGGGGAATGCGCCGAAGCGCAACGGCTGAAGGTGATGCAGATGGGGCCGAAGCCACAGTAGGCGCGGTCAGTTCATGGGCAGGCGCCGAGGCGGTGGCCCTTCAATAGCGTTACTGCGGTAACTCCAGCTTTCGTGGACCGGCTCAGGGTTTGAAAGTTGTCTCCCCTGTAGATAGTGGTGTTGGCATAGGAAGTAGCACCGCAGACCATCACTTGCGATACCGTATTCCCGTCTACTTTTAAATCTTTAAGCTTGCAGGATCCCTTGCCGCTTTTTGCGATGGCCTTCTCGACGGACTGCCGCATCGCGTCGTCGGGAAGATTAGTGGAGGCCGCTTCGGCCGGCGTGACGCAGTGAGTGCGAGTGGTGCTGCTTCCATTTGCCACCACGATGTTTTCCCAGAGTCCTGGCCGCATCCGTTCGGCCGCTTTCAGCGGACCAAAGATGGCGAGCAGTAAAGCTAATAGAGCGAATGGTTTGACGGAAAGCATCGCAGGCTCATCATAGCGTGGATTGGCAAGCCCCCGGCGGCCCGCACGCTATAATGGGTTGGGGATACTATGACGATCGCTCGATTTCTGAGGATGTCCGCGCACCTGCAGATGATGCCGGTGTTGGAGAGCGGCGAAGAAACGCTGGTAGGTGGGCAGGCCGTGATGGAAGGCGTGATGATGCGCGCGCCGCATAGCTATTGCGTGGCGGTGCGCAAGCCATCGGGAGAAATCGTTACGGAAGAACAGGCCATCGAGCGGATGTCTGAGAAATATCCTCTGTTCAAGAAGCCGATCCTGCGCGGATTGGGGATGCTGGGGCAGGCCATGACGCTGGGCTTTCGGGCGCTCAAGTTTTCGGCCAACGCGGCGCTCGACGACGGCAAGTCGAAGGAAGGCGAGAAGCCGGCCGAGTTATCGTCGTGGATCATGACGGCAAACCTGATTTTTTCTCTGGGATTCTTCATTTTCCTTTACAAGTTTGTCCCGCTGTTTCTGGCGACGCAGTTGGGCCACGTGGTGCCGTCTCTTTCCGGGCGATTCGCCACCAACATGACCGACGGCCTGATC
>CAZDGT010000217.1:0-9705 GCA_964504905.1 uncultured Bordetella sp.
GATGCCGCCAGCGCAGGAGAGCTTCGAAGCCGATCACGGAAGCAGTGCTCAGATCAACCATGGGCTGGTAAAACACGGTCATCTGCTGTAGTGCCAAAGCCTGATGCAGGTCGACAACCATGGCCGTCCGGATATGGGCGCGCCGGCGCTGTTGGGGATCGAATATCTCCCACCGGTTTCTGCCCTCGCGCCTGGCATGAAGCATCGCAATCCTGGCGTCACGCAGGATTTCAGCCGCGATGGCTTGTGAACCGCTGCAGGCAGCGATTCCGGCACAAGCGCTGAGAGAAACTCGTGAACTCTCTATCGTGACGGGCCGCGAAAGACAGGAGAGAAGCGTTTCGGCGAGCGCCTGTGCCTGCTCCACTGGACCAGCGCTCATCAAGACGGCGAATTCATCCGCGCCCACGCGGGCCAGTAGCGGTGCCGGAAGGATGGAAGATCCGGCAATCGCCTGGCGGAAACGCGCGGCCACTTCGATCAGCGCTTGATCTCCCCCTTGGTGACCCAGGTTGTCGTTCAATAGTTGGAAACCATCCAGGTCAAGCAGCAAAACGGTGAGCGGATCTCCGATGCCGTGTGGCGCCAGAGCTTCCGCCAGATGGTTCAGAAACATCGTACGATTTCCGAGACCCGTGAGAGTATCCAGCAGGCGGCCCCGGCGCTCGGCTTTGGAACGGGCAAGCTGCGTCTGGATGCGCGCATCCATCACCGGAAGGTCGATAGGTTTTACCACGTAATCGTTCGCGCCGCGGTCGAACGCATCGACAATCGCGTGGCTATCGCTAAGCCCGCTGACCATGATGACTGGCAGTTCATTGGGGGAATAAGTGGCGCGCAACAAGCGGAGCAAGTCGAGGCCACTCATTCCCGGCATCACCTGATCGAGAAGAACTAAATCGTAGTGGGCGCGATTGATTTTTCCCAGCGCATCCGCACCGCTTTCCGCGACTTCGACTTGATAGCCACGGCCCGTGAGGCTGCGCAAAAGCAAATCGCGATTCGCCGGGTTATCGTCGACAACCAGCAACTTGCAGGGATCCGGTGTCACTACGTGGTTCTCTTCGACCGAATCTCAAGAATTTTGAGGAAGTTGTTGACCACGATTCGCCGGTATGGTACCCATAGACTATTCCAAGGTTCTCGCCCTCTCCGGGGCGGGTGAAAAGGGAAGCGGGTGTGAATCCCGCACGGTCGCGCCACTGTGAACAGCGAGCGGGCCGGCAAGTAGTAGCCACTGTTTCTTCGGAAATGGGAAGGTAGCCGGTTTGCGATGACCTGTCAGTCAGGAGACCTGCCTTGGGCGTTAAGGAGGCGCGTTACCTCGTCCTATGACGACCAAACTATTTGTGTTGCTTTATGCCTCGGCCATGGCCGCGGCGATTGCGGGCGCTGCTCCGTCTGTGAGTGGTTCCGTAAAAGACCCCCAAGGGCGCCCCGTACCGGGCGCGATCATCAGCTTGTTTTCACGCGCTAGCAACGCTGCCGCTGCAACTACCAGCGATGCGCAAGGCGCATTTCGCTTTGAAGCGATAGCGGCCGGTGAATATCTTCTGCGGGCCGAGGCCCCCGGATTTGCGATATTTCTCGAGGACCGCTTGACGGCAGATGCGGAGATCACTCGGGACATCTCGCTCCAGCTCGCTGGCGTGCGCGAGCAGGTGGTTGTGACGGCTTCCGGGACCTCCCAAGCTCCCGACGAGGTCTCGAAAAGTGTCACGGTCATAGATCGCGCCGAAGCGGAACAGCGGGACATCTTCGCGCTCCCTGACGTCGTAAAGCTGGCACCCGGCGTGCGAGTGCAACAACTCGGCGGACCGGGACAGGTAACCGTGATCCGGCTGCGCGGGATGCGCGATATGGATACTGCCGTGGTCGTGGATGGGCTGCGATTGCGCGACGCGGCGGGTTTGCACGGCGATGCCACCGGCCTGCTGGGAGATCTGCTGCTGACCAACGCCAGCCGCGTGGAGGTGTTGAACGGCGCCGGATCGTCGCTTTATGGCACCAATGCCATTGGCGGTGTGGTGAATATCATCACCGAGGAAGGCGGCGGCAGAACCCGGGGGAGCGTTCTAGCCGAAGGCGGATCGCTCGGAGCCATGCGCGGGCGCGCCCAGTTAGCGGGAGGCGCGATGGCGGACCGGCTGCAATATAGCGTCGGTGTGGCGCATGTAAACGTGCTGTCGGGCGTGGACGGCGACGATGCTTTCCGCGATACCAGCGCGCAAGGCCGTGTCGGCTACCGCCTCTCGAATTCAACGTTTCTGCGCGCGCGGGTGTTCGCCGGCGATGCCTTCGCAAAGTTGAACTCCAGTCCGCTGCAAGCACCAGCGGTACCCGCCGCTGGAATTATCGACGCGATTCCCTTTGTCACGTTTCTGCCGGGCGCGAACAACCCCGATAACACTCGCGCCGGAAGATTCTTAAGCGGCGCGCTCAGCCTGGAGGGGCAGCCGCTCGCGAAGCTGAATTATTCCGTGTCGTATCACGTGCTGGCGTCCAGCCGGCGTTACGGCGACGGACCCGGGGGCACCGGTTATCAACCTTTCGGGAATCAGCGCTCGCTCTATGACGGGCGCATCCAGACGGTAAACGCTCAAGTCCGCTATCAGCCGGCAGCGGCTCACCTGCTCACGGGCGGCTACGAATTTGAAAATGAGAACTTCGCCTTCGACTTCGCGGATACTAGCGACCTGGGAGCGGCAACCGCAACCAACGCCACTCAAAGGAGCCATGCCTTGTTCCTGCAGGATCAGGTGCGCTGGTTCGGGGGACGGTTGGTTGCGTCTGGCGGATTTCGCGCGCAATATTTTGCGCTGGACCGGCCGATCCTAAGCCCCGCGGCGTCGGCTCCCTTCCAAGGGGTCTCCTTTACTTCGCCTCCGGCGGCCTATACCGGCGATGGTTCCGCGGCCTATTTTTTCCGCAGCACCAGCACCAAGCTCCGCGGGCACGTGGGAAGAGGTTATCGCGCGCCATCGCTCTATGAACGGTTCGGCACGGGGTTTGATTCGTTCTTTGGGTATTCAACCTATGGCGACCCGCGGTTATCACCGGAACATTCCATTAGCATCGATGCCGGCATTGACCAGACGTTTGCCAAGGGGCGGGCACGCGCGTCGGCCACGTACTTTTACACACAACTGCAGCAGTTTGTCGCTTTCGCTCAGCTTACCGGGTCAGACCCCTTTGGCCGCTTCTTCGGGTACTACAATTCGAACGGCGGAATCTCTCGGGGAGTGGAGATCAGCGTGGCCCTCTCGCCCATCGCCGCGTTAGACGTCTCCGCCGCCTATACCTTCGTGAATGCGGCAGAGCGGACCCCCGTGAGCGGTGTATGGCAAACTTTGGCGATCCCGCGGCATCAGTTTTCGGCAACGGCCGTGTGGCGCGCGGGAAAACGGACGATGCTGACCTTCGACACGCTGGATTCCGGAAGCTATCTGACCACGGTGTTCTCGGATGTCACGTTTTCAAATCGGGCGTACCGCTTCGGCGGGATACGCCGGGTGAATGCAGGCGCAAGCTATCGCCTGCCGTTGAGCGAGTTCCGCGCGCTGCGCTTCTTTGTGCGTGCTGAAAATCTGGCGGACCAGGAGTATTTTGAGAACGGCTTCCGCACACCCGGGAGAACGGCGAGCGGCGGGATTCAGTTCGAGTTCTGATCTCTACTTGCAACGAGCCGCGAGGGTGGGCTTGTCGCGATACTTCTCGTGGCAATTGGCACAGGCGGTAGTGAGCGTATCGGAGGCGTCCAAAATTTTGTCTTGATTCTTAGATTGCGCCGCCTTGTAGGCCACCATGCCCGCCTCGCGGAGCCCCTGCACTAGCTTCGGCCAATCGGCATTCTTGATGGGGACGGCGAGGCCGTTGGAGCACTTTCGTCCGGGAACGCTCAGGAGGCTTGCTGCCTCCACAATCGCCAAGGAGCTATTTTCCACCGCTTCCCATTTCCCATAGGTGCTGGCCAGCGGATCGGTGGCGGCGGAAGCATCTTTGGCCTGCGGTACATCGGCCGGATTTTGGCCTTGCGCGGCAAAAATTACATTGGAGCTGGGGAATAGAATACCCTTCATCAACTGGCCCAGCGTCGCCGGGACTTGTGCGGGAGTTTGCGCCTGGGAGTGTTGCACAAATCCGAATGTCCCGGTCCAAACCAACAGAACGTAAGCTACTTTATGCATCTGCACGATCCACCTTATTGAATCAAACTAGCACGGGGCTCGTTGGCGGCGATGGATCGATGGTCAAAATGCGGTCAGTGACCGGTGAGTGACCGCATGTGACTGTGGTTTCCTAGGTTTGGGCCGTATCGCCATGCTAGTCTCGCAAAGAATTGTCCGGGGTTGGGTAAGTAGCGGAGGCCATTTGTGATACGAGCGTGGTGTGGGATTGCGTCCTTGATAGGTCTGCTGGCTTGCGGCGTGGACGGGTACGCGCAGCAACTTTCAATTTCAGGTACCGTTCGTGACGTGAACGGTGACGTGGTGCCAGATGCCACGGTAAGTCTGCAAGCCAGGGGTGTCACGCCGCGCACTGCCACCACCGATAACCTGGGTCACTATAGTCTGGATGGCCTCGCCCCCAGCTATTACGAGCTCCTGTTTTCCAAAGCTGGTTTCGATACCGTGACGCAAAACCTGGTCCTGGGTTCCAACACCGGGCCCTTGGATGTGACGCTTGCCATTGGCGTCGTCTCAACTTCAGTCACAGTTACCGACATGGCCGGGAAGGGTACGGCCTCGCGGATGGATGTTCCCTACCAGGACCTGCCTGTGCAGGTCAGCGTTATTCCCCAGCCGCTCCTGCAACAGCAAGGCGCGAACGACATGGTATCGGCGCTGCGGAACGCTTCTGGGGTTCAGGCACAGCGTTTCTACGGCGTATACGAACAGTACACCATCCGAGGTTTCAACGCAGCGGACGTAATGCTGGTGGACGGCATGCGCACGGAGGCCATTCTCAACCGCTTCAATACCCAGCTCAACAACGTGGAAAGCGTCGAAGTACTGAAGGGGCCAAGTTCCGTCCTTTACGGTGGCGATGCCCTCGCCGGAGCTATTAATATCATCCGCAAGAAGCCCCAGGGCAGGCGAGCTTACGACCTGACGTACAAAGGCGGACGGTTCAATTCTCACCAAGTTGCCGGAGGCGCGACAGGGCCTTTGTGGAGTAGCAGCTTGCTCTATCGTACCGACGTGAGTTATGACCACTCCGACGGCTGGCGCGGCGCCGGCGCGAACCGATTCAACGCATCGCCGTCAGTGACCTGGTTGATGAGCGAAAAGGCGCGCGTAACTGTCCATCAGGCGTTCAACCGCGACAATTTCAAAGGCGACGGGGGTGTGGCGGTGGGGTATACCAACTCACCGGCTTTCGATCCCAGCCGCCGCTTCAGCCTGCCCAACGATTTCGCGCTCATTGAGGATTCGCAGACGCATGTTTTGTTCAATGCCATCCTTTCGCCCACCTGGGAGTTTCGCAATGGGTTCCTGATGCGGCGCACCAGCGAGGAATACTTCGTAACTGAGACCGTCTACTACGACCCGGATACCAATTCGGTACCGCGCGAGGGTCTCTACTTTCACCACACGCGACGCCCATACGTGAACCAGGCCGACGTGGTCGGGCATCTGAATTTCTTGAATATGCGCCACACTGTGTTGTTTGGATACGATTTTCGGCTCTTCGACACCCGAACGGACGTAACCGACGATGGTGGCTTCTATGAGTTCACTCCCATCAGCCTAGCCGACTTTCGCGAGACCAATCCGCCCATTACCACCTTCGACATCGTACGGCAGACGTATCAAACCAATCGCATTCACGCATTCTTCTGGCAGGATCAAATTGAAATCAACAAGAAGTTGAAGATTAATGTCGGGGGGCGATTCGACAATTATCATCGTGATCGCTACAGAACATTCACGGCTGATCCCGATACGCTGACGGGTGTTCAAACGCGCAACCAGAATGTCTATACTTACCGCGCGGGCATCGTCTATGCGCCGGTCGAAAACCACCAGGTGTACTTCAATGCGTCCAGCTCTTTCACGCCGGTTACCGAGGTTCCATCCAACGGCGCAGAACTTAAGCCACGGTATGGCCGGGGTTATGAAATCGGCCATCGTTGGCAAGGTTGGAACGGACGCATACGGACCAGCCTCGCCGCCTACCACCTTGAGCAGAACAATCTGAGCTTCAGCGTGACTCCGACCTCGGTGATTCAAGCCGGCGAACAGACCTCCAAGGGGATCGACCTGGACATCAATGCGGATCTGGGCCACAGAACGCGAATGGTCCTGAACTACGGCTACACCATGCCCAGGTTCGTCGAGTTCTTCGATCCCGATGAGGAAGCTGACTTCAGTGGCAACCTCCCGCGTTTTATACAGAGGCATGCGCTTAATGTGTGGATCAATAAGACTTGGCAGTCGGGATTCACGGCGAGCGCCGGCATGCGTTACCTGGGTCCCATGTTCACGAACAATGCAAACACGATTCGCCTTGGGGGCTGGTCCACGTTTAGCGGAGCCGTGGGCTACCGCCGCGGTGCGATGGAGTATATGCTGAACGCTGAGAATCTGTTCAACCGCCAACGCTACTTCATGGGCTCAGACTATCAGAATCAGGTTTACCCGGGGCCTCCGATTAATGTTTTCGCAACCATACGGTTCCGCTTTGAATAACTCGTGCCGCAGTTGAGCACGCGCGCCAAGCGGCTCGCCATTTTTGTTCACCGCTGGTTGGGAGTAGCGCTCTGCCTGTTGTTCACGTGGTGGTTTGTTTCCGGGATCTTCATGATGTATTGGGACTACCCCAGCGTCAGGGCAGCCGATCGTTTGGAGCGAGCGCCGGTTTTGGAAGCATCCCGGATTCTTATCGATTTTCAAACTGCATACAATCGGCTGGCTCTTGATGAGCCGCCGGATGTGGTCCGGCTGAGTATGTACGATGGCCACCCGGCCTATCGTTTTCGCAAAGGGCGCGAGGAGTCTCTAGTCTACGCCGATAGCGGTCAGATACAGGCCGAATTTCCCGGGGACACGACACTGCGGATTGCCGCATCCTGGACGGGACAGCCAGCGAACACCGCGAAGTCCGAGATCAACACGGAGGAAGATCAGTGGACCGTGTCGGGACAATTCCGCGCGCTGCGTCCACTCATCAAGTACTCCTGGCCGAACGGCGAAGAAGTTTACGTCTCGACCGTGACTGGAGAAGTGGTGCAGTACACGACGCGGTCCAGCCGTATTTTTGCGCACCTTGGCCCCATTCCACATTGGCTCTACTACACGCCTCTACGCAAGAACGGGCCGCTCTGGAGCCGGATCGTCATCTGGTTGTCTGCAGTTGGGACATTCGCGGCGCTGTTGGGGATGGTAGTGGGGATTTGGATGTATCGCATTCCGTACACAGGCCAAAAGCGCTGGCACACCATAGCCGGATTATGCTTCGGGATCACAGCTTGCACCTGGGCCTTCAGCGGGATGCTTTCCATGGATCCCTTTCCAGTACTGGCGCCTTCTGAGGAGATGGGCGGTCGCATCGCGCGTAGCCTCCGCAGCGGCCCGGTAGTGCCGTCGCTGTTCGCGGACAAGCCATCCCGTGAGGCGTTGGCTCAATTGGGATCGGATTTCCCGGTCAAGGAGTTGGAGTATACGCTGATCGCGGGAGCGCCTGTCTATCTGGCCACCGGTCCGCGCGGGCAAACCCGGATCGTGCCGGTCAGCGGTGAACCCGTCGAAACGCTGGACCGGAATTTGTTATTGGGCGTGATCCGTCGTGCGGTCCGGCCATTCCAGCCCGTCGAGATGAGGGACGTTACGAGGTACGAGGCCTACTACGTAGATCGCCACCACCAGCGTCCCCTGCCGGCACTATTCGTGAGGCTGAATGACAGGAATGGCTCAATGTACTACGTCGATCCGAAAACCGCCCGCGTTGTGGAAAGCTACGATTCGGGCTCGCGCTGGGTTCGCTGGCTCTATCATGGCCTGCACTCGATCGATCTTCCCTGGCTGTACGCGCATCGTCCCGCCTGGGATATTGCTGTTTTGCTGCTGATGCTGGGCGGAGTGACTCTATCCGTGACGTCGGTCATCCTCGCCGTGCGAGTCTTGCAGCGAAAGATAGCGGGGACTACCGTCTCCGCCAATTTCGTGCGACGATCTTAAGAGGAAAGAGGATACATGATTCAGCAAACCGTCATCGCCGCGTTATTCGCTGCCGCTACGCTAGCGGCCGCCCCGGTCAAGGTAGACCTTAAGGACTCCATGGGGATGCCCGTGGGTAGCGCCACGATTACCGAAGCTAAGAAGGGCGGCGGCGTTTTGATTCACATGAAGTTACAGGGGCTCCCCGTTGGCGAGCACGCCGCGCACATACACACGGTCGCCAAATGCGAAGGCCCGGCGTTCACCTCCGCGGGCGGACATTTTAACCCCGAAATGAAGATGCACGGGTTGGACAGCGAGAATGGCCCGCACGCAGGCGACATGGTGAATTTCACGGTTGCCGGCAAGAAGGGCAAGGCTAACGTGACGCTGGTGAATACACGCGTGACCTTGGATAACGGCGCCCATTCGGTGTTCACTGGCGGCGGTACTGCTCTGGTGATTCACGCCCAGAAGGACGACATGCACACGGACCCGGCGGGGAACGCCGGTGCGCGCATCGCCTGCGGGACGATAACCAAGTAAGCAGGCTCAGGTCTCCGGCGAAGCCACAAAGCGGTATCCAATGCCCCGTACCGTCAGCAGGTGACGGGGATTCGCCGGGTTATCCTCTACATAACGCCGCAGTCGCACGATGAAGTTGTCGATGGCGCGTGTGTCCGTGTCTTCGCGGAGCCCCCAGACTTCCTGGAGCATGCTTTTCCGTGAGACGGCTTTGCCTTCGTGGTCCACCAGAAAACGCAGAATGCTGGCCTCCATCAAGGTGAGAGGATACACCTTGCCTCCGGCATGCACTTCGAGAAGGTTGAAGTGGACAGACTTGTCTCCGAACACGAATGACTCCCGTACGGATGCCTTGGGAGCACCGGCAGCAGGCGCGGTAGAGCGCAACCACTGTTTCCTGCGCAGCAGGCCTCTGATCCGTGCGATCAGGATGGAAAGTTCGAACGGCTTGGGGAGATAGTCGTCAGCGCCGACGGCGAAGCCTTCGAGCACGTCTTCGGGACGGCCGCGAGCCGTAAGCATCAGCGTGGGGACGAACTGTCCCGCCTCGCGCATTTCGGAGATGACGGTGAAACCGTCCTTTGCCGGCAGCATGACGTCCAGCACGACTAGATCGAAGGGGGGCTGTGACGCGGCCTGGGGATGCGGAAGCAATAGTTCCAGCGCCGCTTCCCCGGTATCAACCGCCTGCACCTGGTAGCCTTCAGCTTCCAGATTGAAACGTAGTCCTTCGGCGATGTGCTGCTCGTCCTCGACGATGAGAATGCGGTCAGGGCTGCTCATTTTGCAATCGGAAGCTGCAGCACAAACGTGCTGCCGCGGCCAGGTCCATCGCTTTCGGCCCAAACCCGCCCGCGATGGCGCTTGGCTACCGAACGGACAATATACAGTCCCAAGCCCGTCCCCTTGACGCGCGTGGCCAGCGGTCCAGACACGCGGTAAAAGCGTTTGAAGATCTGCTTCAGCTCGGATTGCGGAATGCCGGGGCCGTTGTCTTTGACGCGCACCTGGACATAGCGTC
>CAZDGT010000218.1:0-14358 GCA_964504905.1 uncultured Bordetella sp.
AACTGTACGAAACGCCCGGAATCCTACGTAGTTCGGCCGACAGTTGCTCGATGAGCTCCTCCTTTGTGTGCGCCGACTTCCATTCCTCTCGCGGCTTGAGCTGAATGTATTCGTCCGCAAGGTAGATCCCCATCGCTTCGGTGGCGAAGTCCGGCCGGCCAAGTAGCGTCACCACACCTGCCACTTCGTCGAACGAACGAATCGTCTTTTCGACGCGCGTACTCATGGCAATAGATTCGGAAAGCGAGATGCCTGGAAGCTTTCGCGTCTCGATCAGGATGGACCCCTCATCCAAACGCGGCATGAATTCCGTCCCAATCCATAACAGCGATCCGATACTAACCAAAACTAAGGCCAGCGCAACCGAAACCGTGGCAGTGGGCCGCTGGAGCAGTGCGTTCAATAGTCGAATATAGCGATCGCGGAATCCATTGAACCAATGCTGCGAATGCTCTTTCACGCCGTTTTTAAAAGTGATCGAGATCGCCGCCGGAACAACGGTAAGAGCAAAAACGAGCGCGCCGATCAGAGCGGAGCAGACCGTGATGGCCATGGGACGAAACATCCGCCCCTCCAAACCCTCCAGAAAGAAGATGGGTAAGTAGACAGCAATGATAATGGCTACGGCAAAGACAATGGGACGGCCGACTTCCAAGGCGGAAGTGCGGATTTCCTGATCAGGCGAATACTGCTCGCCGGGACGCCTCGAATGCAGGCGGCGGATGGAGTTTTCCATCATGACAACCGCACCATCGACGATCATTCCAAAATCGATGGCGCCAAGGCTCATGAGATTCGCGCTGATCCCGAACACATTCATTCCTATGAAGGCGACTAGCATCGAAAGTGGAATTACGGCGGCGACAATCAGCGCGGCGCGAACATTGCCGAGGAAGATCAGAAGTATGGCGAAGACCAGAATTCCGCCTTCTATCAAATTCTTCTTGACGGTGGCGATTGTCCGATCGATCACCATGGACTGATCGTAGAAGCTCTTGATCTTTACCCCCGTGGGAAGAACGATAGAGGCCAGCTTGGCTTTGGCGCGTTCAATGACGCGATTACCGTTTTCGCCCTTCAGCATGATGACAATGCCGGAAACCGTCTCACCCTGCCCGTCGTGCAGGGTTGCTCCCTGGCGCTGCATCGCACCGACTTGGACACGTGCGACGTCTCTTACCAGGATAGGAGTTCCCTTGCGAGCCTCGAGAACGACATTCTCGAGATCCGTTGGCGATTGCGCTCGGCCAATACCATGTAACGCGTATTGCTGCGACGCATGTTCGATGAAACCGCCGCCGAAATTAGCGTTGTTTTCACCCAAGCGCTCAAACACGTCGCGCAGGCTCAGTCCGTAGGCTTGCATGCGGGATGGATCTACTTCAACGACGTACTGTTTGGTTTCTCCGCCCCAAGTGTTCACTTCGCTGATGCCGGGCACTGTGCGTAACTGATTCTTGATCTGCCATTCATGCAGCGATTTGAGATCGATCGGCGATAGACCGCCACCCTCAATCGTGTACCGGTAGACTTCTCCGAACGCCGTTGCCACAGGGCCGAGCCGGGGTTCCAATCCCAACGGCAGCCGGGAGCGCGCTTCCTGGAGGCGCTCGTTCACCAGTTGCCGGGCAAAGTAGGTGGGCACGGAGTCGTCCAGAACCAATGTGACTAGCGACAAGTTGAGCTTCGAAACGGATCGGATGTCTTCCGTCTTGGGGATGCCCATCAGCGCGACTTCAATCGGAAAGCTGACGAGCTGCTCCACTTCTGCGGGAGCCATTCCGGGGCACTCCGTAATCACGGTAATTTGATTGTTCGTCAGATCCGGGAACGCATCGATAGAGATACGGAGCATGGCCCAGATGCCCACGGCGACAATCCCGATAGTTCCGAAGACGACGAACAAACGATTCTCAAGGTGAAAACGAACGATCTGATTCAACATGACACCACCCGCGTTCCCTATTCGCCCTTGGACAGCGAGGACTTCAGAAATTCGGACTTGAGTACAAACGCGGCGTGCCCGACCACCCTGTCGCCGGGATTCACCGATCCGGTGATTTCCACGTCGTGATCAAGCGTTCGCCCGGGGGCTACCGAGCGAACTTCAAAGCGATCTGGCGCTGTTCGCACAAATACGGAAGACTGCCCGTGGATTTCCTGTATCGCTTCGGCCGGAACCGTGAGAGCTGTCGAGGTATTGCCCAACTCAATTTCCACCGTCGCGTACATCTCCGGCTTCAGGCGGCCCTTTGTATTGTTGAGCTCCACACGCACCTTGACGGTGCGAGTCGCTGGATCGAGAACATCGCCGATCTTGCCGATTCGCCCGTGGAACGCTTCTGTTCCGTAAGCCTGGACAAAAACGCGAACTGGCATTCCAATTCGAAGCTTCCCCAGATATTCTTCGTTGACCTCCGCGATGGCCCAAAGACGCGAAAGATCGCTAATCAAGAATTGATCGGTGGAGGGTGTAACCACAGTGCCGGGCGTAACATTGCGCGTCAAAACGGTCCCGGCCGCCGGCGCGCGCACAGGGATCAAGTCTTCTTCCTCGCTCGGCGGGCGTCCCAATTCGTCGATCGTCAAACCCAAAACCTCGGTCATGTGGCTCCGGGTGCGCTCGACCTCAACCTCGGCGTTCGTCACGTCGGTGTACGCGTTGCGCAAGTCAGTTTCGGTGCGCTCCAGCTGCTCAAGTGATCCAGCCTTCAGATTGTAGAGCCGTTTGGCCCGATCTCTGACCTTCGTGGAGTAATCCACCAGACCTTTCCGCCGCGCCATTTCCGCCATCGCCTTCTGGAGCTCGGCGCGGGATTCATGGATGTCATGACTGTGCATACGGGCAAGCACTTGACCTTCTTTGACCAGATCCCCCGCATTAGCAAAAACAGTCACGATGCGCCCCTCAGATACCGAGCCTACGCGCCAAGTGCGATTCTCGTCGTTAGTTAGCCGCGCCGTGGAACGGACTACTTCTGGAATCGCGCGAATCGAAAGAGCCACCGTCGACACTCCCGATTCCAGCTGAATCTGCGGTGCCATCACAACGGCATTCGAGGGAGTTGTCGCTTCTGTCTTCGGTTCCGCCGGTGCCGCCGTCTTGACGCTTGGCTGCGAGCAGCCTTCCAGAAGCAGCGCACATAGAACCACGATGATTGTCGTTTTCACGGGTTCACCCCCATCGCGGTTTCTAGTGCCACGATACTCTGCCGGTATTCCATTAAGGTCCTTACGTTAAGCACTTCGAGTTCGATGTGGACGCGCTCTGCGTCTAGCAGACGCAACAGGTCGGCTCCGCCCTCCCTATAGGCGGCGTTTGCAATCAGCGCGGATTCGTCAGCTCGCTTGAGCGAACCGGCCAGCAGATCCTGAAGTTGATGGCGCTTGCTCTCGACGTCACGGGCGCTCGTGCTCACCTCCGCGCGTATGCCTGATTCCACTGCCCGCAGCGACTCGCGTGCGGCTCTTTCTTGGCTAACTGAGGCCTGAATGTTGCCCTGATTCTGGTTGAGAACGGGGAGGTTGAATTGAGCGGTGAAGAGCAGGGTATTGAACCCTAAATTCCGCTTGTAGCCAAAGCCTGCTTCCACGTCGGGCCGGCTCAAAGATCTCTGCAAACGGATGCTTGCCCCGGCGCGTTCAATCTCCTGGCGGGCCATCTTTGTTTCCGTGCGTTGCTCCAGGGCCAGTGCAATATCCGCCACTGGAGAGGCGACGGGCATTTCCAAAGTCGTGGCGAGCTCGATCGGCCGAATCGACGATTCGCCCATTTCGCGAAGGAGGGCGATGCGAGCTCTTTCGGCTTCTAGCGCCGCGGCCGCGGCTGACACAGATACGCGGTCCGCCTCCAGGCGCACGCGCAGCAACTCGGATTCAGCCAAAGCTCCCTCTCGAACCCGAATCTCGTGGTATTCGATGGTCTGTCGAAAATTGTCCAATTCTTGTTCCCATAACTTGCGAATGCTTTCTACGCCGACTGCAGCCCAGTAAGCCTGCTTCACACGCGACGAAATTTGTTTTTCCAGGAGTTCTCTTTCTAGCGTGGTAAGCCGCAAGTTCTGCTGGCTCAAATCGACGCGCCGCTGGCGCTTGCCTCCAACTTCGATTGGCTGAGTGAAGTAGCCGAATTGATCAGAATTTACGGAAGTCGAGATTGGGTCGGCGCCAGTGATGCTCCAATTCTCGCTTTGGAGATAAATTCGGGGGTTGGGCCGCAGGTGCGCTTGTTGGACCAATCCGCCGGCTGCAGCGATACGCTCGGATTGTGCGGCCAGCATCGGATGAGCGGCCAACGCGCGGCGCACCGCATCGTCCACTGTGAGAACCTCCTGTCCACTCAGCCGAACAGCTGCCACTAATGCAAATACCCACGTCCCTCTGCTCATGCTGGCCTCAATTTCTTCACACTGCCGCCGTCTTACGCACTTGGCCACCTGGATGACCGTCGGTTGACGTTACGCGACACGCCGAGCACCTCGCGCGAACTGACTTGAACGCGCGGCAACTATACGGCTGATCTGATCCTCGTACTGTCAGTAATGGCATCACCAAAATCTCGACTCGTGAGGGAAACTACGTGCACGCGGCATGCCGCATTGGAATCCGGCCTAAAGCATTGTTCCCGCGTGGGTTACGATTGTATGAGTTGCGGGATATCGCGCAGTTTTCCTCACGACCGGGGGTAGACGTGGGCGGTTTAGTGATCCGTTTGCGGCTAGTTCTGGTTCAGACGAACTCGGAAGTTATCTCTCCAAAGGAAGACTCCTCTTTACGGAGATCACTTTGCATTCGGCTTGCCCGATTCTTACGCATCGAGTCGCCACGCATCCCAACGCAGTGAATAGCCATGCCCTTGCGTCCCACCGAAACAACGACATTCCGCGACGCACTGAACACGTGCGATCAAAAACGCGGCGCACCTAGACACGACTCGAGTGAATCGGGCCAACTCGATCCGCGGTATTTGCCCAGGACGCGCCCGATGAACAAAATGACATGGAAAACGATGCGCTGAATGGCTTGAGGCGGAGTAGCAAGCAACTGTGAGTTGCGGTGTCGCCACAGCAGTGGGCCATATAGAAAATCGATGGCCGACCGTTCGGGCTGGCTTTGACCACCGCAAACACCACCTGGAGGTAGCGATCCAAGTCGACCGCCGGAATTGCCTGGCCTATGAACTCCAAGAGATCGTTGCTCGCGTTCCACCATTTGTACAACCCGTTGGATAGGGGAATGCACGTGGCAGTCCCCGAGCCGGGCCACGCGGGTATCTGTCTAACTCCCCCCACAGCCACTGCCCAAGAAAACGAGTTTGATAGTATCGCGCCTCGAATTTTTCAGCGCTTTAGCCTCCTCAGGCATGTTCAAAGAAGAGTATCACGCTCTGTCATGAAAGCATGGCGGTATTGCAGCGGCAATGGTGAAGCGCGTTATCTGTTAAAATCTCGCCTGTAGATTGGCTTACATCGTTCCAATGACCATGACTGACTTGATAGAGTTACAACACAGGCTATGCTGGTGGTTTCGGGTGAGCCCCATTTTTCTGGCGGTCGCCTTCTTGCCGGCTGGGGCCGCACAACAGCTGTCTGTCTCCGAACGGCCAGATGCCCAGAAGGCAAAAGTGGAAACGGAAGCCGTCGAACGAGGGAATCAGATATACCGGCCCAACTGCGGTTTCTGCCATGGTATCGACGCCCGCGGCGCGGCGGGCCCCGACTTGGCGAGGTCTCTGGTTGTGCTGAATGACGTGGGCGGCAAGGATCTGGGAACATTCCTCAGAAGTGGCCGTCCCGACGCGGGAATGCCGGCATTCGCGACGCTTACCGCGGAGCAAGCCTCCGACATCTCGGCGTTTCTTCACTCCAAGTTTGAGGAATCCCGCGCGCGCCGCCCCATGGACGTGAATGCGATTGTGGTTGGGAATGCAGCGGAAGGTGCAACCTTCTTCCAGGGTGAAGGCAAGTGTAACTCCTGCCACAATCCCAACACAGACTTCAAGGGGATCGGCGCGAAATACGATCCATATGTATTGCAAGGGCGCATCCTGAATCCGCGCGGCGGGCGTGGCGGGCCACCCATCAAGCCCAGCACCGTGAAGGTAAGGCTTTCCAGCGGTCAGACGGTTACCGGCCGGCTCGTCGCGGTGAACGATTTTTCCGTGACGCTGATCGATGAATTGGGAAATCGCCGGACGTTCGCACGTGATAACGAACAGCCACAAGTCGAGATCACTGATCCTTATCAGGCACATCTCGATAATTTCTTAAAGATGACCGACAAGCATATGCACGACCTGACGGCATATCTGGTGACTCTGAAATGAAATCGCCACTTTACCGTTCCTGGGTTTGGATGGCTGCTTTCGCGGTGACCGCGCTGGGGCAGGCGGAGCTGGATCCCGCCCTGCTCGGCAAACCTCCTGTTGACGCCTGGCCCACCTATCACGGCGACTATTCGGGACGGCACTACAGCGCGCTGAATCAGATCAACCAGTCCACCGTGAAGAATTTGGGGCTGGCGTGGGTCTACCGCGCCAACCGGAATCAACAGGGTGCGCAAACAGGCGGCTCGGTGCCTGAGGCGCTGCCGGTCCACCTGGGGCCCGGCGCGCTGAATGGAGGATTCCTAAAATCCACACCCTTGATGGTAAACGGCGTCCTCTATTTCTCCTCGCCGGACCACGCCTGGGCCGTCGACGCGCGCACGGGAAAGGAGATCTGGCATTTCTTTTGGAAGACGAGTGGCGGTGACCACATCGGTAACCGCGGCTTGGGCATGTACGGACGATGGCTCTACTTGGAGACCCCTGATGGCTTCATCGTGTCGCTCGATGCGGCGACCGGTAAGGAGCGATGGCACAAGCAGATCGCCGATGTTAAGGCCGAGTATTTCGCCACCACCTCGCCGATCGTCATCGGCAACCATGTAATCGTCGGGCTTTCAGGTGATGCGCTGGACGTCCCGGCTTGGCTCGAATCCCGCGATCCCGAGACGGGGGAAATTCAATGGAAGTGGTACACGACTCCGCGGGCGGGCGAGCCGGGCATCGAAACTTGGCCCGACGCGTTCACCGCAGAGCATGGTGGCGGAATGCCCTGGCAGCCGGTTACCTACGATCCACAATTGAACTTGATCTATGTGACGACGGGCAATCCCAACCCGGTTTATCGAGGCGACCTGCGCAAGGGGTCGAACCTCTATACGGCATCAATTGTGGCCTTGAATGCGGATACCGGGAAGATGGTTTGGTATTTCCAAAGCTCACCGCATGACACCCACGATTGGGATGCCGCGCAAGTTCCCGTCCTGATCGATATGAAGATCAACGGGCAACCGCGAAAACTGGTGGCGCAGGCCAGCCGCAACGGCTTCTTTTTCCTGTTGGACCGCACCAACGGCAAGAACCTGGTGACTTCGAGGTTTGTCGAATCGCCAAACTGGTACAAGGGCGTGAATGAACGAGGAGAACCGATTCCCGATCCCGATAAGGACTCGCAGCTCGGTGGTTCGCTGATTTCTCCCAACAACGGTGGTGCGGCAAATTGGACGCCACCCACGTATGATCCGGACACCGAGCTGTTTTACTTAAACACTGCGCAAGGCTATGAGATTCACTACCAATATCCGGTTGAGGGGCGTGTGTTCGGTAGCTCCGGGCATACTTCGCAGGCGGTGGGTGGAATTGAGAATTCGCTGCGGGCGATTGACCCGAGGACGGGGAAACTTCGCTGGGTTCACAAGTACGCGGGATCGGAGTGGAACCCGATACGTCCGGAGCATCTGGGCGGATTGTTGAGCACCGCAGGCAAGTTGCTGTTTGCGGGAGCGCCGGGTGGTTTTTGGGTCGCCTATAACCCCGAAAACGGCCGGCAACTATGGCACACGACATTTGACTACGACATCAGCAACACGCCGATCACCTATATGCTGGACGGAGTCCAATACATGGTTTTGGCGGCGGGTGATGCGATGTACGCTTTCCGCGTGCACTGAGTAAGACAAATCTCATCGTGCTTACATTAGAAGTGTTCATGGGGAAAGAACGATCATGAATCGAAGAAAGTTTACGCAGGCATTAGCTTCAGCAGGGCCTAGTTCCCCTGCCTCCTCTACCCGGGATATGCCTGCAACGCAGCTATAAGGACACTACCCGGCTGTGAGTATAGAATGTACCCATGCGACGGCGCCGTTTCACGAGCCTCTTGTTATCTGCACCGGCTCTGCTCCGGGCTCAATCTACGAATCGAGTGGTGATCGATACCGCCCGCGTCCGGTCCGTGATTGATCGCCGGCTTTTCGGCAGCTTCATCGAACATCTGGGACGGGCCGTTTACGGTGGCATCTACGAGCCTGGATCGCCTCTGGCGGACGCGGGGGGTTACCGCAAAGACGTGGCCGCCGAAGTTAAATCGATGGGCGTGCCCATCATACGTTACCCGGGTGGCAATTTCGTGTCCGGCTACAACTGGCTGGACGGTGTCGGTCCTCGCGCGAAACGTCCCCGTGTTCTCGATCGCGCATGGAACTCGATCGAGACGAATCAGTTCGGCACCAACGAGTTTCTCACCTGGTGCAAAACGGTGGGCGCCGCACCGCTGATGGGGACCAACCTGGGGTCGGGCACTCCTGAGACCACGGCGGCGTTGGTCGAATACTGCAATTTTCCAAGCGGGACCAAGTGGAGCGACCTTCGCCGCGAGCACGGCTTTGAACAGCCGCATAATGTCCGTTCTTGGTGCCTCGGAAACGAAATGGACGGGCCCTGGCAGATCGGCCATATGACGGCTCGCGAGTACGGGCGCAGGGCGATTGACACCGCGCGGCAAATGCGGACCATCGATGGTTCGCTTGAACTGATTGCGTGTGGATCCTCAGGACCGGACATGCCAACGTTTCTCGAGTGGGATCGAGAGGTGCTTGAGGAATGCTTCCCCTTGGTCGATGCGATTAGCCTGCATCGCTACTACGGTAACTCTGCTGGAGGTGAAACCCGGGGCGACTCGCGCAAATATCTGGCGATGAATCTTGCCATGGAGCAGCAGATCGACCAGGTCGCTGGCGTGTGCGATTACGTGCAGAAACGCAACCGTTCCTCCAAGCGCCTATGGCTGTCCTTCGATGAATGGAACGTCTGGTACCGGCAGCGTGACGGAAACGGCCACGGGCAAATCGCGCCCCGCCTACTGGAAGAAGAATACAATCTGGAGGACGCGCTGCTGGTGGGCGGCTTGATCAATTCCCTGATCCGCCGCTCGGATCGCGTGCGGGTGGCGTGTCTGGCACAACTAGTGAACGTGATCGCGCCCATCGTGACCGATGAGAAGGGACTGATTCGCCAAACGATCTATTATCCGTATCTGTGGGCGCTGCAGCACGGCAAAGGGCAGGCTCTGGATCTAGGAGTGCAATCGAACACAGTGGATCAGATTGCTGACGTTGATGTAAGCGCGACCTTTGACCCGGTGGCACGCGAATATGCGCTCTTCCTGCTTAATCGCAATCTGGCTAGCGAACAGGAAGTGAATCTATTCTTCCACGACGACGCGCCTTCCCGCATGATTGCCTTCGAAACTCTGACCGGCGGAGATTTGAAGGCATCGAATACAATTGCGAATCCGCATCGAATCGTTCCTGTGCAGCTTGAGTCCCCGAAACCCGGGTCTCGAATGGTGGTCAAGTTACCGGCGCAATCCTATTCACTACTGCGGGTTCGCGCTTAGGCTTGCCTTCAAGAATAGATGCGGCGCGTGTTTTTCTGTTGCGAACAGAGTGGCTGCGAGGATTGCTCGAATTTCATGGCTCACTCTTACGGCTAACACCGGAAAGACACAGGGGCTTTTGGACTGCTTGATCGCGATAACCGTCTAGCCTGATCCCAGGGGCTAGTAAGCGATGGCGTAGCAGTCCCGCCGCGGATCGCCGGCTGCAAAGCGGTTGCCGGTGGCCGGATCGATCATCACCGCCGTAGCACAACCCGACATTCCGAAGCGGGGCAGGCGCCTCACGTCGTGCCCTCGCGCCTTGAGTTCGTCATAGATGGCCGCAGGCACATCTGCCTCGACCGCAAGCTGATTGAAGCCCGGCGTGTGCGGCCAGAAGGACCCGTAGAAGTGACCGGTCTGCACGCGGGGCCGCTCGAAGGCGGCGTGCAGGTTCGGGTACCAGTCGTCCCAGAAATCAACGACGCTCAAGAGAGCCTGGAGTATGGTCTGGTCCTGGTTATCGCCGCCGGGCGTGCCGAGGGCCATCATCGGCACATCCCCTCGGAACACCATGCTAGGAGTCAGCGTGTAGCGAGGGCGGGCGTGCGGGCGAATCTGGTTAGCCTTGGTCTGATCCAGCCAGAACTGTTCGCCGCGTACGCTCATGCCGATGCCAGTGTCACCGAGGATCACGGCGCCGCTGATCCATCCACCACTAGGCGTAACGTCAAAGAGATTGCCGTCCTTGTCGACAACCGATATGTGAGTGGTGTCCTTGGATATTCCTGCTGAGTCCCGGCCTAGCGATGCGAGCTGGTCTTCGCGAGAGAACGAGGCCCGGGGTGCGTCTTCAGAAACGCTGGCTTTCCAGTAAGGCCAAGTCTTGACCTGTGAATCGTACTTCATGGGATCGCCTGCTATAAAGGCCTTCGATGCCCGCTTAGGATCGATGAGTGCCGCGCGCTCCTTGGCGTAGTCTTTCGATAGCAGGCCCTCGGCGGGCGATTTCACGAAAGCCTGATCGGCGTAGTAGGTGTCGCGATCGGCATAGGACAGCTTCATTGCCTCGGTTACAGTATGCAGGTAATCCGCGCTGCCATAGCCCATCCCGTGGAGATCGAAATTTTCCAGAATATTCAGGGTCTGAAGGAGAGACGGCCCCTGGCTGGAGAAGCCGTGCTTATAAATGGTGTATCCCCGGTAGGTGGTGTGAGCAGGCTCTTCAACGCGTGCGAAGTAGTCGGCGAAGTCACTTTCGTCGAATGGGGAATCGTGCTGGCGAAGGAAGGCAACCATCTCGCGAGCGATATCGCCTTTGTAGAAACGATCGCGGGCGGCTGCGATTCCTGCGGCCCTCCCTCCGCGCTTCCGCTTCCGTTCGGCTTCCACCATGCGGTGCAAGGTGCGCGCGAGGGCCGGCATTTTGATGGTTTCGCCGGCACGGTAGGGTGACCCATCGGGCTTGTACCAATATGCCTTGTTGGCTGGCCACTGTTCAATGAAATCGCGTTCGCGGCGAATTGTATTGACGGTGCTGGGGCGGATGGGGAAGCCCTTTTCCGCGTAGTCGATGGCGGGAGTGGCAACTTCTTCGAAGCTCATCGTCCCCCATTTTTCAAGGACCGTGAGAGCGGCGTGGATGGCGCCGGGAACTACCGCGGGGTCCAGGCCGTGCCCGGAAAGCGTTTTATTGCGGGCGAGGTACCAATCGACATCGACGGCGTGAGGCGCCCAGCCCTGTCCCACGACGGAAGTAACTTTCCCTTCTTTGCGCGGGTAGACCAATACCAGAGCTTCTCCGCCGAGGCTGTAGAGATCCTGCTCCACAACACCGCCCGCCAGCAGCGCCGCCGCGCCTGCATCGAACGCATTGCCACCCTTCAGCAGAATTCTGAAGGCGGCAGCGGATGTGAGGGGATGGCCGGCCGACACGCCTCCCGAAGGCCCCATGACGGCCGGGCGCAGCGTCGCGGCGATTTGAGCCGGAGCCTGAGCGATAGCGGTCGCCGTTAGCGCCAACGCGAGGACCAGAAGCGTGGTTAGGAATAGCGTGCCCTTGGTGGTGTTTTTCATAACGCCTGGGTAGGGAGCCCCAGCAGCTTCACTCCGTTGTCCCACCGAATCTTTCGGAAAACCTCCGGTTTTGACATCCGCTGAACTGCCGCCAGCGTTTCGCGTGCGATGCACTTTCCATGCAGAGTTGGGGAGGGGTTTGTGGTACCGCCTCCGCGCCCGTCGGAGCATGGGCAGTCACAGCCGAACATCAGTTTGTCCTGATGCCGCGCGAGGAAACCAGCAGTGAAGCTGGGGTCGCGGTTCAGAAAATTGTTACATGAGTTCGCCGACATGTCGGCCCACAGGTTCGGATAGTCCGACAGCCATCGATCGCTGATTCCGCCGGGCTTGATCGGACCGCTTGGGTATGCGGTGTCGTACGCGTAGTCTGAGCTCACGTTGCCCCAGAAGGTATCCGCGTGGGCGATAAACTTCGTCCTGGGGAATGCTTTCAGCATCGTGTCGAAGCGTTTGAATCCGCCGTTAAAGACAGCGTTGCCGGAGGGTTGTGGTACCTCCCCGAAGTGGATCTGAACAGGTACGTTCAAGTCCGCGGCGAGCGCATAGATGCGCTTCATCTCGGGGCCATCGCACGCAACCTGATTCTTGATCTCGCCCAAGCCGAGAGCGCCCCCCTTCACAGCCTTCGCCAGCAAGGAGACGGATTCGGGATTCATTAAGTCGGCACTGACAAACCACACGAACCGCCCGGGATGCTTTTCAGCAAGCGCCTTCGAGCGGTCGACCGACTGCACACGTGTGAGCAGGACCGCTCTGGTAACTCCGCTGCCATTGATATGGGCCAAGTTCGACTCGTCGTCGGCCCTGAGATGGAGATGAATGTCGAGCACCGGCCCCCCCCATTCATTCCTTTGCTGCGCCACGACCGAAACCGCCGAGGCGGCCATAGCAGTACCTAGGAACTGTCTTCGGTTGATCATGGGTTTCCTTCAGGGCTAGTGTACTCCTGTTCGGTTCCCCCAGCGGCTGGGCCCCGCGCCGTAACGGTATTGGCGCCTCCTACTGCGATACCCCAAACCCGTCGATTTGCACTTCGAGCTGATGATTGACGCGGATGCCATAAATACCGTCGGTCTTCGCCAAAGCTCCCGTCTTCGGTTCCGTGTGCACGACGGTACCGTTGACCACGAAATCGACCTTGCCGGCGCTGACGCGCACTTCGAGGGCATTGGTGGATTTTCCCGTGGCATCCGGTTGCTTTACCGCGTCGTTGGGCGTACTCGGCGCGATGGTCCCGGCTGCTCCGCCGTTGCGGCTCTTGATCAGCCACGTACCATTCTGCGCAACAACAAAATACAGATAGCTTTGCTGCGCGCCTTCAAGAGCGCTGCCGCCAAACACCAGACCGTAATAGTTGACGTGGCCGCTCGGTTTCATGAGTGTAAACGTGCCCTTGAGAGTAAAGTTGCCAGACGCTGTATTCGCGGGATTCCAGTAAACTGCCGCCTGGGGATTGGTCGCGTGAAAACCGGTTCCCATGGTGACGAATTTGATGGCGCCAGAGGCGTCGGGATCGGACGCTTCGGTGCTGCGGTCGACGCGTACCTTCCAACTCTTCGGCGCTTGGGCGGCCAGCGGCATGAATGCTGCGAGCGCGAATGCCACAACCTGAACGGGGAACTTCATGTGATTGGTTTCTCCTAATGTAGTGCGAAAAACCATTATATATATGATTCGATAACTTGGCCGGGTTCCCCACGGCGTCAAGACGGGCGCGGATTTTTTCTCCGATGGTAGAATTCACCTGGGAGAGGAAATCCACGTATGCCCGTGCAAAACCCCAAAAGCAGTCTCCGCCGTAGCTTCTTAAAGCACGCCGCCGCAATTGGCGGCACAACTCTATTGGGAGGCGGCTTGAGCAAAGCGTTCGCGCAGGCTTCACCGGCGCCGAATTGGAAGGACCAGATTGGACTAGAACTTTACACGGTTCGGGACCTGATGATGTCCGACTTCGAGGGCGTCCTCGCCAAAGTTGCGGAGATGGGTTATCGCGAGGTCGAACCAGCGTCGGGATACAACAACATGGACCCGAAAGCTTTCCGGGCGCTGCTCGATCGCTATCGTCTGCGGATGCCGAGTACGCATTCAGGTGCGAGGGGAACCGGTGCGGAGTTGGAGAAGCAACTCGAGGGCTTCCAGATTATGGGGATAAAGTATACGGAGATTCTTGCCAACCGGCAAAGCCCGCCGGGGCCGGATCGAAAGCTGGCGCCCGGGGCCTACTACAATCCTGCCACGGGAGTGATACGAAACTCCTTCACGGAAACCGAAGCGTTCGGGCCATACCAGCCACCGGTCACAATTGAATCGGTTAAGCAAAGAGCAGCTCAGCTCAATGCGGACGGCAAGATCGCCCGCAAATTCGGAATGAAGATATTTGTTCACAACCACACGGGCGAGTACGAGAAGCTGAGTGACAATGATCGAACAGCCTATGACGTCCTATTGTCCGAAACCGATCCGGAACTGGTTACGATGCAGCTCGACATTGTATGGGCGGCCATCGCAGGGATGGATGTGATCGAGATGTTCCGCAAAAACCCCGGACGCTATGAGTTGTGGCACCTCAAGGACGTCG
>CAZDGT010000219.1:0-2444 GCA_964504905.1 uncultured Bordetella sp.
AATACCCGGCTAAGATCGACGCGCACTTGGAAGATATTCAATCGAGAGCCAAGGGCGCGGGGCTCGACTATTTTCTGATTGACACCAGCCGGCCGCTGGATGCCGCGCTGCGTGAATATCTGGCGATTCGCAAGGGACGGATGTAATGGGTTTTTTCACTCCTTGGTTTTTGGCTGGAGCGGTCGCGGTAGGGTTGCCCATCTGGCTGCATCTTCTGAAGCGCCACAAGACTGACCCCAAGCTGTTTCCCTCG
The DNA here is from genome assembly GCA_964504905.1 of uncultured Bordetella sp. GTDB lineage: Bacteria > Acidobacteriota > Terriglobia > Bryobacterales > Bryobacteraceae > Palsa-187. The sequence continues at coordinate 254 of CAZDGT010000219.1, forward strand.
CTCATGTTCTTCGAATTTCGCGAGACCAGTTCCGTCAAGCACCGCCGGCTGGATCACCTGCTGCTGTTTGCTCTGCGCACGCTGATGATTCTCCTGCTGGCTCTGCTATTCGCCAGCCCGTTCATCCGCCGTTCCACCGCCGCGTCCGATGGAAAGAAGATTACGGTGGTCGCGATCGACCGTTCCTTCAGCATGCGCGATGGCGACCGCTTCGCGCGTGCCAAGAATCAGGCGCTGCAGGTGCTTGGCAATCTCAAACCTGGCGATCAGGCACAAGTAATCGCTCTTGCCGGACAAGTGCAGGCGTTGACGCAGGTCATCAATGACCCAGGTGCATTGCGCGCCGCCGTCGTTGCCGTTCAGCCCGGCGATAGCCGAGCGTCGTTCGGAGAGCTGGCGCGCTATCTGCGCACGCTGAGCGAAGGGCAGAAGATGCCGCTCGAAGTTCATCTGGCGAGCGATTTGCAAAAGTCTGCCATGCCTCCAGGCTTCGCCGATCTGCGCCTCACGCCCGGCACCACTCTGATCCTGCATCCTGTGGGCGGACCCGATAAGAACTGGACCGTCGAAAATGTGGTCGCGCCGCGCCGCGTTTTCGATCCCAAGCGCGTGAAGATGCAGGCAACCGTTGCCGGCTTCGGCACTCCTGCCGCAAAGCGTACCGTGATGCTAGTGCTCAACGGCCGCGAACTGCAGAGCAAGAGCGTGGACGTGCCGGAAAACGGCCGCGCTCAAGTGGAATTTCTTGGCCTCGACGCTCCCTATGGGTTCAGCAAGGGTGAAGTTCGTATCGATTCGGCGGACTCGCTGCCGGGTGACGATCGCTACTTGTTCTCCACCGAACGTGCCGATCCGCGCAAGGTTTTGTTTATCGACGATGGACGCCGTCCGCGAGCCGAAGTCTATTTCCGCGCCGCGCTCGATTCCAGCGGCGACGGTGGATTCCAGATGGAAACGCTGCGCGCCGAGATCGCCTCGGGAGCGAATCTTGCCGGTTACGCATTCGTGGTGCTGAATGATCTTGCGAGCGTCCCGCCGATGCTCGAAGGAGCGCTGCAGCATTACGTCAATAGTGGTGGTTCTGTGCTGGTCGCGCTGGGGCCCGGCTCCGCCGTGTTGCCGCGCGTGCCCCTGCTTGACGAAGCGATTCAGACTTCGAGTTACGCGGGGCGCGAAGGCGAACGATTCCTGACGGTAGCCGACATTGACACCGGCCATCCGGCGCTGCGCAGCGTCGAACGTTTCAACGGAGTCAAGTTCTACCAGGCCATCCACGTCACCGCGGCGAAATCCCGCGTGCTGGCGAAACTGAACGATCAAACGCCCCTGGTGCTCGAACGCACCATCGGCGAGGGGAAGGTGCTGGCCTTTACCTCTACCTTCGATAACGTCCTGAACGATCTGCCCATCCACGCCTCCTGGGTGCCGTTTGTCGCGCAGACTGCGCTCTACCTGGGCGGAGGCGGAGCTGAACAGCCAGTGAATGTCGCTGTCGATTCCTATGTGGAATTACGCACGGGAGACAACAAGGGGGCGGCCGCCGAAGTCTCCGATCCCGATGGTAAACGCCTGCTATCGCTCGAAGAGGCCGTCAAGGCGCGCAACTTTGCGCTGGATCGCGAAGGCTTCTATGAAATCAAGACGGCAGCGGGCCGCCGCAGCCTGGTAGCGGCACACGCGGATCGCAGGGAATCCGATCTCGCGCCGATTCCGGCCGAGACGCTGGACCTCTGGAAGGGCACTGGCAGCCTTGATTCTACGCCTGCAGGCGGGGCCCCCGGCGCCACTGACGCCGCCGACAAACCCTGGGGACTCTGGCCCTATATTTTATTGTTATTGTTAGGAGTAGCGGTAGCCGAATCGGTGGTCGCGAATGGTTTCTTGCGGCCCACGGCCCCACAGCGGGAAGAGATGAAGAGGGAGGCGGCATGAACACGCGCGACCAACTGAATCAGTACCTTCAAGGTCTTGAGAAGCGCATGCGCTGGCTCGCTGTCTCCAAGGGAGCCGCGGTTGCCGCCGGGGTCGCATTGGGCGCCACCATCGCGCTGGTGCTCATCACCAACGCGCTGTCGTTTTCCTCCACCAGCATGACGGTTGCGCGCGTGGTGCTATTCGTGGCGCTGGCCGCCGCCGTCGGGTTCGCGCTAGTGATTCCTCTAATGCACCTGAACCGGCGCAAGGCTGCGGG
>CAZDGT010000220.1:0-11610 GCA_964504905.1 uncultured Bordetella sp.
TTCATGTGCCCACGCTGATCGGCGCGGCGCACTCGGCGGGACTCAAGATTGCAACCATCGACTGGCCGGTTACGGTCGACGCCCCTGTGGATTGGAACATCCCGGAATACTTTCAAAAGCGTCAGGGAGGGGGGATGGATCTGGAATCGTTGGAGGCCAAGACCAAGCCCCCTGGCCTGTTTGAGAAAATCTCCAGCGTCTATCCCTCCTTTGCGCAGGAATGGATGGATGACCGCACGCGCACTCTGGCGGCAATGTATCTGCTGCAGCGTGAAAAGCCGGACCTGCTGCTGATCCATCTGGCAGATCTGGATTCAGAAGAGCACGGAAGCGCCCCCTATACGCGCCAAGCTAAGGCAACTGTAGAAAGGGTGGACGAATTGATCGGCCAAATGTTGTCGGCCATGCCCGCGGGATCGGCGATGGCTATCGTATCCGATCACGGTTTTGAGAGAGTCAACACTACGGTGGATCTGGCGTTAGTCGCGAAGGAAAAAGGGGTGACCAATCTCATCCAGAGCGGTGGATTTGTGGTGGCGCCGGATGACCGTGCCGCCGACTTTCTTCGAGAGACCGCCAAGGATGCGCGCTACGGAATCGGACGCGAGATCGGCAAGGAAGAGCTGGCAAAGTTTCCATTGCCGATGCCGGGGAATCCCGCGGCGGTGTTTGAATCGGCGGATGGATTCTATTTTGCAAGGTCGGCGAAGGGCGAGGTCTTTACGCATCCCGAGGAAATCGGCAACCACGGCCACTGGCCATCGCGATATCGTGCGGTTTTCGTTTTGTGGGGAAAATCCATCCCGCATGAAAAACTGCCGGAGTTCTCGATGAAAGACATCGCGGGCAGGTTCGCAAAGGTGATGGGAGTTTCCTTCTAGCAAAATTGCTCAGTGAAAATCATGGGAGCGTTCACTGACTTCCTTAGGCCAAGCCAGAGGCATCACGCGGCTGGCTAACACATGGATCACGCTATCCACATTCTGCAGTTGGCCCTCGACGGTCACCCAAGGATGGCTCAGGATTTCGCGCTTCTGCCGCTCGAATAGATCCGGCATGATGACAACGTTTGCTATGCCGGTCTCGTCTTCCAGGCTCATGAAGGTGATCCCCTTGGCTGTACCGGGACGCTGACGCACAATTACGTTGCCTGCCACGCGTACCAGGCGGCCGTTGGGGATAGATGCAAGCCCCGCCGCGGTGATGACCCGCAGCTTATTCATTTCCGGCCGGCAGTAGGCCATGGGGTGAGGGCCGATGGTCATGCCGGTGCCATGGCAATCGGCAAACAGCCGCTCTTGCACGGTCATTTGCTGGAGTGGAGATTCCCGTTTAGGCTCCGGCACCGCACGTAACAGTTCGCCCACCGGACGTGTCGCATGCGAGCCTTGCCATAAAGCGTCGCGGCGGTGTTTCGCGCCGATGGGGTTGAGCGCTCCAATGGCCGCCAGTTGCGCCATCTGTTCTTTCTGCAACTCAGGAACGCGGCGAGCCAGATCTTCGATATTCTCAAACGGCTGTTCGCCGGCAATTTCGTCCGCGCTTTTCTTGTGAAGCCCCCGCACGTAGTTGAGTCCCAGCCGCACATGCGTGCCTTCCACCGTACACTTCACTTGCGAACGGTTGATATCGACGGGCAACACACGCAGGCCGTGACGCTGGGCGTCTTTGACGATAGTGGACGGGCTATAGAACCCCATCGGCTGATTGTTGAGCAGAGCGCAGGTGAAGGCGGCCAGATGATACGTTCGCAAATACGCGCTGGCATAGGCCAGCAATGCGAAGCTGGCGGCGTGCGATTCGGGGAATCCGAACATGGCGAACGATGTGATCGCCTTCACGATTCTGTCCTGCGTCTCTCCCGTAATGTCATTCTTGGCCAAGCCCGCGCGCAGTTTACCTTCAAGCTGGTGCATGCGCTGCTCCGAACGTTTGAAGCCGAACGCGCGGCGCAGCTCTTCCGCCTCCCCTCCCGTGAAGCTGGCGGCTTCCATGGCCATCCGCAGCAGTTGTTCTTGAAATAGAGGAACGCCTAAAGTGCGTGCCAATATCTTTTCCAGGCGCGGGTGCAGGGGCTCCGGCTTTTCCCTTCCCTGCCTTCGCGCCAGATAAGGATGAACCATCTTGCCCTCAATCGGACCGGGCCGTATGATGGCAACCTGCACCACCAGATCGTAAAAATTCTTGGGCTTCATCCGCGGCAGCGAAGCCTGCTGGGCCCGGCTTTCCACTTGAAACAGTCCAATGGTATCGGCGCGTTGTAAAGCTTCATACACAGTGGGATCATCCTGTGGCAGATTTCCCAAATCGATCGTGTGACCTTCATGCCTCTGAATCAGTTCGATGGATTCCTCCAGCACCGCCATCATCCCCAGTCCCAACAGGTCGACTTTGACCATCCCCATGTCCGCGCAGTCTTCCTTATCCCACTGCACCACCACGCGGCCCGGCATTGCCGCGGGTTCGAGCGGCACCACGGAATCGAGCTGTCCCTGGCAGATCACCATGCCACCCGAATGCTGTCCCAGATGCCTGGGCAAGTCCTGCATGGCGATGACTAACTGCAGAAATTTCCGCACACGTCTATCCGCCAGATCCAGTCCCGCTTCCCGGAATTGCTTCTCCGGAGTGTCACTGGAGTCGGTCCAGCCCCATGTGGGAACCAGCTTCGAAAGCATACCGAGCGTTTGTTCGTCGAAGCCCAGCACCTTGCCGGCTTCGCGCGCGGCCGAACGTCCCCGATAGGTAATGACGTTGGCCGTCATGGCCGCACCCAACTGGCCATAACGCTGGTAGACGTATTGAATCGCTTTTTCGCGTTGATCGCCCGAAGGAAGATCCAGGTCGATGTCCGGCCATTCGCCCCTCTGTTCGGAGAGGAAACGCTCGAACAGCAATTCCATCTTGACCGCATCCACAGCCGTGATCCGCAGCGAGTAACAAACGGCGCTGTTGGCGGCCGAACCGCGGCCTTGAATCAAAATTCCGCGATCTTCGCAGTAACGCACAATGTCCCAGACGATCAGGAAGTACCCGGCGAAGCCAAGTTTTTCGATCAGCGCCAACTCGCGTTCGATTTGCGGACGCGCGTGATCATACTTATCCCCGTAGCGCAGGCGCGCGCCCTCTTCCGTGCGCTTGCGCAGGAAGCTGGCTTCGCTTTCGCCCTCGGGAACTGGATAGTGCGGAAATTCATAGCCCAGGTCGGCCAGCGTGAACTGGAGTTGTGTTGCCACCTCTCGCGTATTCGCAATGGCGTCGGGCACATCCGCGAATAGCCGGAGCATATCCTCCGTGGACTTCAGGTAACGCTCGGAATTGCGCTCCAGCAGCCGTCCCGCCCGCGCCAGAGTGGTTTTGTGATGCAAACAAGTGAACGCGTCTAGCAATTCGCGCTGTGGAGGAATCGCATAGCAGGCGCCGTTCGTTGCAACCAAGGGGATTTGCAAACTGCGCCCCAGTTCGATCACAGCCTGGTTGCGAGCCTCTTCGTCGCGATCGAAGTGGCGTTGCAGCTCTAAGTAAACGTATTCTTTGCCGAACGTGCGCCGCAGACGGTCCAGAGTCGCGTGGCCTTCTCCTTTACGCAGGCCGAGCGCCAGCGGACCGTCTTCCGCTCCCGTCAAACACAACAATCCTGCGGAAAACTCTTCCAGTTCTTCCGGTGTGACTGCCGCATGCTGCCCCGGCTTCGGATGTTTGCCCACACGCAGCTTCATGCGCGTGATCATCCGGCACAGGTTCTGATAGCCGCTGCGGTTGACCACCAGCAACGGGTAGCGTGCGCCATCCGTACAAAGGACCTCCGCGCCAACATAAGGATTCGTTTTCTGCTTTTGCATAGCGCCGTGAAAGCGCGGCGCTCCATAGACACCGTCAAAATCGAGCAAGGCCATGCCGGGTTGATTCAAGGACGCACATCGGTCGGCGTAGTGCTCCGGAGTGCATGCGCCCCTTAGGAAACTGAAGGCCGACCGGGCATGTAATTCAATGTAATTCTGAGCCATTGACGTCGCCCTCATTATAGGCGAAGATAAGGCGAATATGGTAGCCCTCGCATCGGTCCTTCGCGCTTCCGATCTGAAGCGGTCTTTTGAATCTTTGCCCTTTACCTGGGGCGAAATTCCGCGAGGCGCTTTGACCGAGATTGCCGGGCCCGCATCTTCCGGCCGCACAGCATTTCTGTGCTCCATCCTGGCTGCCGCTTCCGCGAAACAGGAGTTTTGCGCACTCATTGATACGCAAAATGTCTTTGACCCCATCAGCGCTGCCCATGCGGGTGTTGCTCTCTCGCAGATCCTCTGGGTGCGCTGTGGCGGAAACGTCGAGCATGCCTTGAAAGTCACCGATTGGCTGGCGCAAGGCGGAGGCTTCGGATTGGTGGCGCTGGATCTGGGAGACACACCTATGAAACTCGCGCACCACATTCCCTTGGCCGCCTGGTTCCGGTTGAGGCAGGCGGCAGCCAATACGAAAACCACGCTGGTGTCATTGGCGCAACGCGTGCACGCGCCATCGTGTTCAGCGCTGAAGATTGAACTCAGCCGCAATCGTGTGATCTGGCGCGGCACTGGGCCGGGACGCTTGCTCGAAGGCTTCGCCGTCACCGCGGCGCATGTCAAAGATCACCGGCGGCATGAGGCTCCGGTTGCCCTCCAGCGGTAGAGCCACGGCATTGTTATGTTCGCGGCGCTGTATGCTTCTGGAAACTTTCCTCTGTTGATCGCGTGCGCGGAGCATTTCTCTCCGCTGATAGAAGAACTGCCTCCGGACACCGTCGTGTTCGATATTCGCGGCCTGCGCTTGATCTTTGGAGATCCGCAGGAGATCGCCGCGGAGATTCATCGCCGCGTGGGGATTCCGGCAAATGTGGCGATTGCTTCGAATCCCGATGCCGCCGCGCACGCCGCGCGTGGGATCGCGGGTGTGACTGTGATCGCTCCGCGCCAGGAGGCGGCCACTTTGGGGCCGCTGCCACTGTATCTACTAGGAGGCTCACCAGAGTTCGCACACACAATGGAAATCTGGGGACTCCGCACGTTCGGTGAGCTGGCGGCGCTCCCTCCACGGGGAGTTGCCGCGCGTTTAGGAGAGGAAGGCATTCTGTTCCAGCGCCTGGCGCGGGGGGAACGAAATCGCTTACTGCGCATTCGCGGAGAGGAATTGCAGTTCCAGGAAGAGATGGAACTGGAGAGCCCGGTGGACCTGCTGGAGCCGCTGCTATTCGTGCTCTCCGGCATGTTGCAGCAGCTATGCGCACGCTTGCAGTCGCATTCCCTGGCGACGAATGAAGTTCGGGTATGGCTCACACTAGAGCGCGCTCCCGAACATTCCACGGTCTTAAGTTTGCCGGTTCCAATGCTGGATCCGAAGGTGCTTCTCAATCTGCTGCATCTGGAATGGAGCAACCGGCCCCTGCAAGCAGCCGTGGAAAAAATTCGCATGGAACTGGTCCCGGTGGAGTCTCGCGCGCTGCAGCATGGACTCTACCTGCCGTCATCCCCCGAACCGGAAAAACTGGAAATCACCCTGGCGCGCATTCGAAATCTTGTAGGAGCCAGCAATGTAGGATCTCCGGCCTTGCTCGATACACACCGCCCGGATAGCTTTCGTATGACGCCGCTAAGGGGCTCAAATGAATTGGCTCTGGCAGCCCCCCGCATGGTCCTGCGCAGGTTCCGTCCTCCTTACTCAGCGCAGGTTTGGTGCACAGGCCTGGGCCAGCCAGCGCGAATTGTTTCTTCGCAAGGCGAGTGGCGCGTCACTGCGTGTGCCGGGCCATGGTTTACATCCGGGGATTGGTGGATGGGCGATTCCTGGAATCGGGAAGAGTGGGATATAGAAATTTCGGAGAGAGGAATCTTTCGGGTTTATCAGGAGCGGGAGAGCAAACGGTGGTTTGTGGAGGGGAGCTACGATTGAGCCTCAACCGCGCTCCCCAACAATTCAGGCGCTATTTCTTGGTATTCGGTGCGGGTGCTCCGTAGGTTTGTCCCGGGAATGTCACCTGCAAGCGGATGCCATCGGGATCGAAAAATTCGTTCAGAGTGTTTTGTGACGACATCTTGGCATTGGCGCCCAAGTCCTGGACCACTTTTAGAGCCGCGGCAGCGTCGAAGTTATCCACCAGCACGCTGAAGTGATCGATCTTTGGCGGCTTAGTGGGCGCTGGATTGTACAGCAGGATTCTGGTTTCGCCGGCAGCGAAGCTCGGCTGCGGCGGAGTACCCTGCCCCGGCGTAGGCTCTCCGAAAAGCTTGCTATAGAACTCGGTCGACTTCGCCATATTGCTGGTCTGGACCGCCAGGTGGTGCATTCCCAGAGAATGAAACAGCGCTGGCTGCTTCGAGCCAGCTTCGGGCGAACCGTTGCTCAGCAGTTTCCAGGATTGATCCGCCCAGATCTGTACTCTGGTCCCGTCGGGATCAGTGACAAAGAGCCCGACCTTCGACTCCTCCACCTTGATTCCGGCCTTCTCCAGAGTGCTCTTCATGCTGGCCGCGTTGAAATTCGGAATGCCGACTCCAAAGTGATTGATGCGCTTACCTTCGCCCGCGGCTGCCGGCGCAATCGCCATGTAGCACGGTCCCAGGCGCAGATAACGGCGCGGCGTCGTTTTATCCTTCAGCACTTCATTGCCGAAGAGGCGGCGGTAGAACACCATGGCCTTGTCAATATCTCCCACCGAGAGTGCAACGTGATCCACGCGCGTCGGCTTGAGCAGCCCTTCCGCCGCACGAAGCTTCGGCGCCACCGCCGCCGCACCCAATACCAAAAGCGCTTCGCGCCGGTTCATTCGATCAAGTGACATATGTTCTCCTTTGGGCAACTAGATGGCTATTGTACCCGAAATCGCCTGGCCGGTTTGCATTCTGCCGTGGATTCCGCGAGTATTGCTGAGAGGATGAAACGAATCATTTCGGTTTCCGTTATCGCTCTGGCCGCTGCCGCTGTCTTAGTGGCGCAGGCGCCGCCGGGACAGCCGGGTCAGAGTCCAGCGTCACTGCCTCCGCCGAAGACGGTGACGCCGCAGGTCTACCCCGCCGAACAGATTCAGGCCGGCGAGATGCGATTTGCGTCCGAATGCGGTTTCTGCCACGGCCGCGATGCCGCGGGCGGAGAATCCGGACCCGACCTCACGCGCTCAGTACTGGTGGCTGAAGATACGCGCGGCGACAAGATCGGACCTCTGGTTCGCACGGGGCGTCCGGACCGTGGCATGCCGCCCTTTAACTTGAGTGCTACGGAACTGGGCGAGATCGTCGCGTTCATCCACGCCCAAAAAACCAAATTCGAAACGCTTGGTGGGGGTCGCCGCGCCGTGGATGTCAGCGATCTGGCAACCGGAAACGCTAGCGCTGGCCGCCGCTATTTCAACGGAAAGGGTGGCTGCTCAGGTTGTCACTCCTCTACCGGAGATCTCGCAGGTATCGCCTCCCGCTATCAGGGACTGACGCTCCTTCAACGGATGCTTTACCCCTCAAACCAACCCGCTCCGGCGCCGCCCAAAGTTTCCTTTACGCTCCCTTCAGGCCAGACTGTCATAGCGCCGTTGGCGGGCGAGGATGAATTTACGATCACCGTATTCGATCCCGTGGGAGCGCGCCAGACCTACGCCAGAGATGCGGTGAAATTCAAGATCGAGCACACGCTGGCGGGCCACTTCGATCAATTGGGAAAGTACACAGACCAGGACATGCACAATGTCTTCGCTTATTTACAAACGCTCAAATAACATGCGCATTTTGCCGAGTCTCGGAATAGCAATTGGTTTCGCCGCTGCGACGTCTGCTCAGTATGTGGATCCGAAGGACCTGCTGCACCCGCCCGCCGATAGCTGGCTCACTTATCACGGCGATTACTCGGGACGGCGCCATAGCGCACTCACCGCGATCACTCCTGAAAATGTCGGCCAGCTCAAACAAGTGTGGCGCTTCCAGACGGGCCAGAATCAGGCGGTCAAAGCCACGCCCATTCTCGCAGACGGCGTTATCTACATCACCATGCCGGATAACCTGTGGGCGATCGACGCTCGCACAGCGAAGGAACTCTGGCACTACACGCATCCTCGCAATAACGCGTTCCACATCGGCCACCGCGGCGCCGCTGTGTACAAGGACACCGTTTACTTGACTACTCCGGATTGCCACTTGGTCGCGCTGAACGCCAAGGATGGCAAGGTCAAGTGGGATATCTTGATCGCCGATTCGAGTAAAGGTTTCTGGTCGACCAATGCTCCATTGATCGTGGGGAATCACGTCCTGGTAGGCGTTTCCGGCGATTTCGATAACGTGCCCGGCCAGTTGAAATCGATTGACCCGGAGACCGGCAAGACGCAGTGGATTTTCTACAGCACGCCTGCTCCCGGCGCAACCGAGCCGGAAAGCGGCGGAGCCACGGGCGGGCAAATGTGGATGACCGGAACTTACGATCCGATCCTGAACTTGGTCTATGTTGGCACGGGGAATCCCACGCCGGTTCTGAACGGCAAGGTCCGTCCCGGTGACAATCCCTGGACATGCAGCATCGTCGCGCTCAACCCGGATACGGGAAAGCTGGTTTGGGGCTTCCAGGTTTCGCCGCACGATACGCACGATTGGGATGCCGCCGAAGTCCCCGTGCTGGTGGATGCCGATTTCGACGGCCAGCCGCGCAAGCTGCTGATGCAGGCATCGCGCAACGGCTACTTCTTCGTGCTCGACCGGACCAATGGCAAGAGCCTGTTGACGGCGCCTTTTGCGACGGTGAACTGGGCGACGGGAATCGATAAAGCCGGACGCCCCATCCCCAATCCCGCCAAAGAGCCGTCGAGAGACGGCGTCCTGATTGCGCCTAATGAGAGCGGCGCCACCAACTACCGCTCGCCAAGCTTTGATCCTAAGACCGGCTTGTTGGTGGTGAGCGCTCAGGATGGCTACGGCATTTACTTCTTCAAACCGGAGCACGGCGCGTATGGCTGGGCGGGGGCAGACTACGGAGTTGCCGGCAGGGCGTTTCTAAGGGCCATCGACTACAAGACCGGAAAGATCGTCTGGAACCATCCCATCGGCGACGGCGCGGGAGCCGCGGGCGTTTTGACGACGGAAACCGGACTGACTTTCACTGGCGACGTTCCGGGCAATTTGATGGCGTTCCGGACCAGCGACGGCACAACTCTCTGGCACCAGCCTCTCGGCCGAGTGGGCAACGGCCCGATTACCTATGAGCTCGACGGTAAGCAGTATCTGGTGGTAGGCGGCGGCAGTTCGCTGTACGCGTTTGCCCTGCCCTAAGCGCCATCGCTCCCTTTAAGAGCGATGCTGATCTGAATCGCTATCCCAGGAACGCTTCTTGTTCTTCCGCGCGCGCTTCCGCGCGTTCGCCGATTTGACGCGCTTCTTCTGGCCCGGCTTCAAGTAGAAGGCGTGACTCTTGATGTCTTTGATGATGTCCTCTTGGAGGACCTTTCGCTTGAAGCGTTTGAGCGCGCTCTCCAAGCTTTCACCATCGTTTAAATGAACTTCAGCCAAAGGAACTTACCTCTCATCTGTAAATGGGTTCGACTCTTAAGGGTAGCAGGCTTCTGCGACTTTGGCTCGGTGACTGCATCCAATAGGCATGAGCACCATGGAGCGGGCCTATACAGAACTGCTGGACGAATACCGGGTGGCGCTGGGTTTGTGGTCGGAAATTCGGGCTCTCTACGCGGCCGATGACCCGGAAATCACTGCAGCCACAAGTCATCTTGAAGCGTTGGAAGGTGAACTCGCAGCCTATAGCCAACCAGCTTTAGCGGCCTAAGGGTCGCGGCCTTATTCCGGCAACATTCACTTTGATGCGGTAAAGGCTAGTGCGGGCTGTTATGTATAACGTCTTTCCATCCGCGTCGCCCCAAGCGCAATTCGCCGCGAGTTCCGGCAGCTGTATTGTGCCCAGGTGCTTGCCCTCAGGCGAGATCACCAGGACGCCGCCAGGCCCGGTGGCGTAGAGATTCCCCAGCCGGTCGACCTTCAATCCATCCGGCACGCCATCGGCGGGATCTTTGCTAAGATCCAAGAACTTCTTTCCGTTGGCTAGCGTTCCGTCGGCCTGGACATCGAACACCATCCAGTATTTGTCGGGCCGTGTATTCGCGACGTATAGCTTCTTCCCATTTGGCGAGAACGCCAGCCCGTTGGGATACGGCATGTCCTTCGTCAATAATTCAAGCTTCCCAGCCGTCGTTATGCGATACACGCCATTGAACCCCAACTCGCCCTTGAAATAATTGTTAGGATCGGGCGGGTTGTTCCGGGCCACGGAATTTGGATCGGTGAAGTAAATGTCTCCGTTAGTTCGGACCACAACGTCATTCGGGCTATTGAGGCGCTTACCCTCATAGCGATCCGCCAGAGTGGTAACAGAACCGTCCCTCTCGGTACGCGATATCCGCCGGTTTCCGTGCTCGCAGGCGATCAGCCGCCCTTGCCGGTCAATAGTGAGGCCATTGGTGCCAATCTGTATCCCGCTGGGAAACGCGCGCTCGAAAATGGTTTTGCGAAAAACAGAGAGGCCGGCGCCGGGCGCCCACTTCATGATCGCGTTGGCCGGAATGTCGCTAAACAGTAGATACCCGCCGCTGCGCAGCCACACCGGCCCTTCCGCGAACTGAAGATTTCCGATAACTTTCTCCACCGCCGCTCCTGGGGGGACGAGTTTGTCGAGTGCCGCGTCTAGACGGCGGACGCCTCCCCCAGTCCCGGTTTGCGCCAACAGAGGCAGTGCGCTTGCCCATATGATTCCGAGAACAGCCTGATGATGTTTCACGGACGTGATTCTATCCGAGAAGGCGCGTAACGCGCAAGGTTGCAATAGAATTGAATACATTCTGCATGTTTACTCCGCAAGAACGCGGTCTCCTGCGCTCTGACCTTCTGGAACACGCCGCGGCTGACACGCGCATCAGTGGCATTGCAATCACCGGTTCCGCGGCGGACAGAGGCGAGGATCAGTGGTCCGACATCGACCTTGCTTTTGGCATCGGCGACGCCGCGAACCTGCCAAATGTTCTGTCGGATTGGACGGAGCAGATGTATCAAAAGCATCTCGCGGCGCACCATCTAGACGTCATGGCAGGCGCTTGGACGTACCGTGTATTCCTTCTCCCCAACACTCTACAAGTCGACCTCGCCTTTGTGCCCTCTACAGAGTTCCGCGCATTGGCGCCTACTTTTCGCCTGGTGGCTGGAGAGGCTCAGGAGCCCAGGCATCTTCCGCCGCCCGGGCTGGCGGACGTCATTGGCATGGGTTGGCTCTATGCGCTGCACGCGCGTAGTTGCATTGCCAGAGGGAAATTATGGCAGGCGGAATTCATGGTGAGTGGCGTTCGCGACAATGCGCTCGCACTCGCGTGCATTCGCCACGGTCTGCCTGCTGTACACGGCCGCGGGATGGATTTGCTTCCCGCTGAAGTGACAGCGCCATTCAAGGCCGCTCTCGTCCGCGAACTGGAGGCCGCCGAGCTTTCACAGGCCTTTGGCGTCGCGATTGACTGCCTGCTTAGCGAGATCCGAAGCGCGGATGAGGACCTCGCTCAACGGCTAACGCAGCCGCTCGCAATATTAAAATCGCGCGTTGACTAGGCAGCGTTCG
>CAZDGT010000221.1:0-2007 GCA_964504905.1 uncultured Bordetella sp.
AAGCCGTGTTCTTCCAGCCACCAGTCCGCAGCGTCGAATTTCCACTGCGCCGGCGCCACGCCGGTCGCCTTCAACTGAGAGTAGTGGTCCAGCTTGCAAGCGCGCGGGCCCGGGTCCTGGTTCCAGAAGCCCCATGTTTGCGCGCCGTTGCCGGAGGTGGCCGCAGGGTCTCCCAGCGCCGCGATGAACTGCGGCTCGATGCGCTTGAACTTCGAGAGGTCTGCTCCCGACGCGTGGCCGGCCGCCAACATGAGGGGTCCCATAGACAAAAGCCAGCGGCTCACGGACAGCGCAAGGTGGCGGACATTCATGCGATTGCTCCTGTTGTACGACTTGATAACATCCTACACCAACTATGAGTTGGTGCGGTTCAAATGTTAGACTGCATCGATATGGTTCGTCGGCAAAGGATGGAAGCGACAATGAAAAAAATATGGATGACCGGCTTAAGCGCGATCTTGATGCTACCGAGCCTCGCGCTGGCACAGACCATCACAGTTCAGCAGGGCGTTAAAGTTGGCAAGGTTTACGTTACGGGCGAGAACCCGGGCATACGTTTGCTGGATAAAGAAGGCGGCACGGTTCTCACGGCCGTCAGCTATTGGCGACTGATCTGGAGCCCGGCCGGGCCTGGGCACATCGCCTTCGTCACCACGGGTGACGGAAAGTCGCCGGGTGACCTGCGCCTTGCGTTTATCGATAACCGAAAGCTGTACGACTTGCTTACCAAGGAAATCGCGCCGGCGCTCGACCCCACGTTTACGACGCGGCCCTACACCATCATCGAAGCGAAGTTCGTCGATTCCGGGCAAGGAACGTTCAGCCCTTCCGGGGACTCCATGACGGAACGAAAAGTGACTTTCAAAGCACCCAAGTACAACGTTGCACTGGTTTGGCGCGATTTCTACGAGCCTTTTCAGTTGGACACGCCGGTGAACAGCGGGGGACGGAACCCGTTCGGCGTCACCTCGCTTTTCATTCCAGCGAAGGCTGCGGACGTGATCATTAATGGCAAAAAAGCCGCCGGCAATGTTTACCCGCAAATGCGCGGACCGGCCCAGCATAGCACCGCGTTCCTCGCGTTTTCCGAGAGCTGGGTGAAGTGATCGACCTCTCATCCTTCATGCAGCACATCAGTAGTATGCTGTTTAAGTCGCCGCCAATGAACGGGTCCAAACGTGTGGCAATCATTTGAGGAGAATTTTGATGCGATTCGATTTCCACCGCATTGCTGGTTCTGTAATCCACTCTGCGGGCATTGCCGCACTCATCGGGGCAGGCGCTGCGATCGCCGCCGCGCAAAACGTGCCCGCCGAGTACGTCGTTACCGGCGCCAACGCCGAGAAGCTTCACGACTTCACCACTATTAACCTGGCCACGGCTGAGAAGTTAACGCTGGCTTGCGAGGCGGAAGCCGCGGCTTTGAACCGCCAAATCAGCATGATCGTGATCGATAACGACGGAAATCACGTCTACATGGATCGCATGGATGGCCAAGGCTACATCAACATCATTACAGCGGATATGAAGGCGCAGACGGCGCTCAAGCTCCGTGGGCCTTCCAAGCCGCTGCTCAACAGTTCCATCGAAGATCCGCCGCGCGAACTTCAATACATTCAACTGGGCGAGTTCGCGAATTCGGGCGGACTGCCGATCATCATCAACAAACAGATGATTGGCGTGATCGGCGTAGGCGGCACGCCTGCGGCGCCTCCAGCGTTCAGCGATGAGATTTGCGGACATCGCGCGATGACCAAAGTATTTGGCGCTGAGAACGCACCGCCTCTGGGACCTGATCTGCCGGAACGTCCTGTCACCAACCCGAAGCCGCTTCCGTCTCCTAAATTCGCGGTCGCGAATCCGCCGAAGAGCTCGCTACCCGCCGAGTGGGTTATCAGTCCGGCGGCTGCGGCGAAAGTGTACGACGCGAATCAAATCTCCCTCGCCGCGGCCAAGAAGATCTCGAAGGTGTGCCGCGATTGGGCGATCTCAAAAGGCGGCGGCATG
>CAZDGT010000222.1:0-26174 GCA_964504905.1 uncultured Bordetella sp.
AATTACCTTGCGTCTGGGCATATTCCGCTCGCGCCCACAAGAATGCGCTATATCCGATTGCGACAAAGCCGGCCACCCAAAGACCGTGCTCGATCCAGCCCACGGCGCGCGGCACCGATGTATGGAGTTTGACTCGCATAGCACTCTTTAGCAGCAGCTAGACTGCCACAGTAGCTTCGAGGACGTTGTTGAGTGGCCCCTTAGTTGCTCTTGTCAAGCTCATGATCGCCCGATTGCTCTTGATTCTAGCGAGCTTGATTGCAATGGGAATTATTGGTGCATTCCTGCTCTATGTGTCCGCGTTGTCTCTTTTAGCCGTCATTGCAGTGGGAATCGGTCTGCTAGCCACGTGGTTTCTAGGTTACTCGGCTGGTTCTCTTGCCTTTAGCCCTGCACCGCGAGCAAAGCGGCTGCAGAATCTTGCGGTAATTAATACACCCGCGGATATCATTTCCTTTCCGCAGCCACACACGGTAAACCGGCAATCCGCGAGAGAATCCGTTGCGGAAGAACTGTGCCAAGTTACACCGATTCGATAGAACAAATGTTGAAAGACGCCAGGAGGGCGAAAGAATGAGTCGAACACTAGGGATCATTTTGATTGTGGTGGGCCTGATTGGTTTGGCCTGGGGAGGACTGACTTACACGACGCGGGAAAAGGTTGTGGACATCGGACCAATTCACGCCAGCCGCGACAAAGATCACACGATACCGCTTCCTCCCATGGCGGGCGCTGTAGCTCTTATTGGCGGCGTGGTGCTTGTAGTAGCGGGAAAGAAGTGACCGTTGCGGAAGAAGTGGCTTATCGCCGCGCTCGTTGTATTCGTCATGGTCGCTGCAGCGCTGGCGGTAGCAGCATCCGTTATGGCGAAGCGCGTCGAGCCTACGGTCAGGGAACAGGCGATCCAATATCTTCGCAAGCGCTTCGATAGCGAAGTGGAGTTGGGCCGTCTGCACGTGCACGTGCCTCCTGGCCTGCCGCTGCGGCTGATATTCGGCGGCGGGCGAGGCACGCTAGTGAAAGTCGAAGGAACCGACCTCTTCCTGCGTCACAATGGCCGCCGTGATATTCCCCCTCTACTCGCTCTCAAGCGCTTCACTTTCGAGTTCGATCTCGGCGCATTGTTGGATACGCCCAAAACCGTTAACCGCGTGACGGTTGACGACCTGGAAATTCAAATTCCTCCAAAGGGAGACAGGCCGCGATTCGGATCGCGAGAACCCGCGGAAGAATTGCAGACCGCAAAAGCAGCGTCGGATGGCGTGGTGATTGGCGAAGTCTTGTTGCGGAACGCCCGCCTGGTGATCCTGCCGCGCGACAACAGCAAGGTTCCGCTCCGTTTTGACATCCACAACCTTCGATTGGAATCGGCGGGGAAGGACGTGGCGATGAAATACACGGCCGTCTTGACCAACCCCAAGCCGCCAGGCGAGATTCACAGCACGGGCACATTCGGTCCTTGGGAGGCAGGGGAACCCGGCGACACGCCGCTACAGGGACAGTACCGGTTTGACAATGCCGACCTTGGAATTTTTAACGGAATCGCCGGCATCCTTCATTCCACCGGCAATTTCGAAGGAACGCTTTCGTCCATTAATGCGCGAGGTGAAGCTACAGTTCCGGATTTCCGTTTGAAAAGCGCTGGGAATCCAGTCCCCCTCTCCACTCGCTTTGAAGTCCTGGTAGACGGCACCAATGGCAATACGACCTTGAAACCGATCATTGCGACGCTCGGCTCCACGCACTTCACTACTGCCGGATTTGTTGTTAAACAGGATGGTGACACCCGCAAGACGATTTCCCTGAAGGCAATCATGCCCGCGGGTAACCTGCGAGATGTTTTGACGCTGGCCATGAAGGGCTCACCACTTATGGAAGGAACCATACGTTTGAACACAACGATCGGCATCCCTCCACTGACAGGCAAGGTCAAAGAGAAGCTCTTGCTGGACGGGTCCTTCGAGGTGACCAATGGCAAGTTTCTGCGCTCGCGAATCCAACAGAAAATTGACGCGCTATCCCATCGCGGTCAGGGAAAGACAGCAAAAGAAGATGTCGACGAGGCCGTTCATCGCATGAGCGGGGTTTTCAAGATGGCGGGCGAATCCATTACATTCCGGACGCTGGCGTTCGAAATTCCAGGCGCCACGGTTAATATTGGCGGGTTATACGATACGGCTTCTAATGAACTGGATTTCCACGGCGCTCTGATGCTGGACGCCAAAATCTCCGAGACGCAAAGCGGATGGAAACGATGGTTACTGAAGCCCGTGGATCCGTTTTTTTCCAAACGCGGCGCAGGCACTTTTCTGCACATCAAGATCGTGGGAAGCAGCAAGGATCCTCAGTTCGGGCTTGATCCTCATGGCACAAGCCCCGCAGAGGAGGCCGAGAAAGTCGAGGCGGAAAAGACTAAAGTGAGTTCAAGACCTTAGACGAATTCTTGCAGATCTCAATTACCTCGGCTGCGAGTTTCAACACGTCGTCCAAATGGGACGGTTTCTTTTTATACACCGCGCCCATTTTTGCGATCTCGACCTCCTGGCTGGGACTCGCCAGAGCTGTCAAGACGACGACATTAATATGTTCCAACACTGGTGCCTCGCGGATTGCGCGCAGCACCGATAAGCCGTCATACACGGGCAAATACAGATCGAGCAGAATGACACAGGGTTCAGGCGCTCGCACACCGGTCCGGTGTTCTTGCACGAATTTCAGTGCCTCCTCACCGTCACGCAAAATATCCAGTTCGTAGTCTTCGCCGTTTTGATCCAATGCGTAACGGAGCAGAACGATGTCGCTGGCGTTGTCCTCGATGACAAGGATCCTGGCGGGTGGCATTTGTTCCATGATAGCAACCTGAACCAACCGGGACTGCGTGATTTTGGCAATTCGATTGCAATTTTGAAGGCGGGAGGAGCGTAGTCGTGAAGTGGGAATATGGATCATGACGAGCGTGCTTTATTGTGAGGAGGCGAGGAACCTTCTGGACGCTTTTGGCGAGGCAGTGCATGATCTAGTGCGCCTGCACGAGGAGCAATTTCAATCAATTATAGCCGGCGACCTGGAGAGCACTCGTTTCGATGATTTGATCCATATGGCCAATGAGAAAAAGCAGGAAGCGAAATACGCCTACCTGAAACACCTCGAAACTCACGGCTGTTCAACATACGATGGACTTATCCAAAACTGATCGGGCAAAAATTACCGACAGCGTCCACAGCATTCAGTTGGCGCAAGCATCGCTCGTCGACATCGACGAGACCAAGGTGCCGGAAGTTAATGAGATTCAGGAGTGCCTGGAGGGGGCCGACCGTAATCTTCGGCGAGCTTTGCGACAGGCGCCCGCCAAGAAAAAGCCTGCCAGGTAGGCACTGCTCTGTCACAAATGAATCCCGAAGGGGACCATGAACGCACGCGGCACGGCACTTTTAGTCAATCCACATCCTTGCGGCCACATTGTGTATCCATACACGGATGAGAACCTGGTTGGACAAGCGGTAGCTCTCTTCGCAAGGGCAGGGCTTCGCAACGGCGAGGGCGTAATCCTCATCATGTCCGCGGCGCATTGTGAGTCCATAAAACTCCGGCTGGATCTGGAAGGTATCCCCACGGAGGCATACGAGCGTTTTGGGAGACTCACATGCGTTAAGGCAGACGATCTCTTGTCAAAATTTGTACGCGACGGCGCGCTGGACGAGAATATCTTCAAGCTCGAAATAGGTCGGCTAGTTGAGACGGCCCAGGCCAGCGCCGGCGACGGAAACACAGCGAAGGTCCGCATTTTCGGCGAAATGGTTAGCCAGCTTCGCCACGACGACCTGGATGCCACAGCGCGCCTGGAGCAGTTGTGGAACGACGTTATTAAGGATCATGCCGTCTCCTTGCTGTGCACCTATGCGCTGCACGGTGCCGGCGATCACATTCCTGACGTCCTTGTGCGACTTCATTCCCACAGCCTTGAACAGGAGTCTCCGGCCCTCTAACGTGCCGGGTTTGTCCAAGATTGTGCAGCCAGCGGCAAAAATGTGCTTTTAATCGGCTGGACGCCAGCCCGCTCCGTTGAGCCTGCTGGACTTGCAAGGGCCCCCGAGTTGCTCCCCCTATCGCGCAAGGAGAAGGAGCTCATATGCCCGAAAAACAAACGCTAAAAGATTTGCTCGAAGACGAGATTAAAGACCTCTATTCTGCGGAGAAGCAGCTTACCAAAGCGATCCCCAAGATGGTGAAGGGGTCGCACGACGCCGCGCTTTCAGCGGCTTTCAGCAACCACTTGAAAGAAACGGAACAGCAAGTGGCAAGGTTGGAAGAAGTGGGAAGACTTCTCGACATGAAGCCGGCCGGCAAGAAGTGCGAAGGCATGGAAGGCGTGATCAAAGAAGGCGCGGAAGCCCTGGAAGAGGAAGGTGATGAAACCGTCCTGGATTTGGGGATCATCGGAGCCGGGAGTCGTGTAGAACATTATGAAATGGCCGGCTATCTGACCGCGATCAGCTTGGCGGAACGCATCGGGGAAGGCGAGGTGGTAAAGCTGCTGCAAAAGTCGCTGGGTGAAGAGCAGGCAGCCGAGCAAACGCTTCGCAAGATTGCCAGCGGTTTGATAAAAGGCGCAAGGGCTGAGGCGGCTTAGCTTTCTGAAGAGCGGGCCGGGAATCAAGTACTCGGCCCGCTGCTCCGGTGAGTGCGGGAAATGCAGTCAGCCTGCAGGCCCTTTCTGGAGCGCTCCTGCAACGGACTGATTCTTCAGTGCCTACACTCTCCTCTCCTCTGGCGACGCAATTGCTTACCAAATATTCGAGGATAAAAAAACAAATGCGATACATAGTAGCGTGGGCTTTGGGAGTGCCGGGTGTGCTGGTCCTGGCGTGGTTCTTGATGTCGCATCACTAAGGCGCCAGGGAGAATGGAGGCCAAATATGTCTGGATATCGGAAGCAAATTTTACAAGAACTGCAGCAACTCCGCCGCGTGGAATTCAATCTTCAAGCAAGATTCGAGGCTTTGAAAACCGCCGGGCCGGAGGCGCGATCATCGTTCCTTGATTCTCTGGAAGAGTGGAGAGCCCAGGCTCAGTTTCTAGAAAACTTGCTCTGCCTACCTGACAGGGAGTGTGTAGCGGGATAAATGGAGCTGGCGGAGGGATTTGAACCCCCGACCCTCTGATTACAAATCAGATGCTCTACCAACTGAGCTACGCCAGCCTGCTTGCTTGATCTTAACAAAACACCGCTTGCGTTAGCTCGGCCGCGGTAGTTCGGTCACCCGAAAGGGTTCCAGGCGGTCCATCGCTTCGTCCGGCATATTCACGTTCCATTTATAGAACTGCGCCGTCATCTTTTCCGGCGTGAAGTCCAGAATCAGGAAGCCGTTTTCCTCGATGGCCTTCTGCCGCTCGTCCATCTCAATCCGCTGCGGAGGCAGCGCCGGAGTCCCGCGCAGAGCCGACGGCCACCCATCGCGCGCCGTCCCGACGGGTCCGGAGAGAATGCTCACCACCGGATTCGCCCGCAGATCGGCATTGCCCGTGCGTCGGATGCGTCCCTCGCCAATGGCGTGCATGTCCCCGCTCACGAACAGCGGCACGCGCCCTCGCATCTCAGAGCTGGCCTTCAGCAGACGATCGTGTTGCGCGGCCCAGCCCGGCTGCCAGTACGGTTTTGGCGTGGCGACACCGAGCCGTCCCTTGTCGTCGAGAATGTCGGGATACCATTCGCCCCATTTGCCCGCGCTCCACCCCGGCGGCACCGACGGCACATTCACCACGTGCGTCACACCAGGCGCAGCCATGCGGTCCTTCAGCCACTGCTCGGCTTCCGCCGCCACGAACACTCCGCCCGGACCTCCCAGCGTCATGAACCGCCGGCAGTCATACATAAGGATCTCGGCCAACTGCCCCCATCGCAGCGTGCCATACGCCTCCGCAGTCCCCGGCGGCCGGTCGAGCGCCGACGAACCCGGCAGTCCCGCAGGACGGCTCGCATCCGGCAGAAAATCCGGATAGAACAGCCGCCGCGTCATCCGCCCTAGTTGCAGATTGAAGTCCTCCGGAGGAAACGTGATCAACTGGTCATCGGCCTCGTCGTTGTCGAAGTAGTCATGATCGTCCGTCAAGAAGAACACGGGCACTTCGCGGAAAGCCGTCCCATAAAGGTCGGCGATCTGCGGACCCGCCGCCCGCAGCAACACGCGTTCATTAGGACTACCCAGCACCGGCAGCGTCCGGTCGAACTGTCCGGCGTAGGCGATGGCCGCCGGTGTGGTCGCCATGCGGGCAGCGATCTTTCTTCGCAGATCCCAGTAGACGTGGTCACCATTGGCGATGACTGCGTCTGGCTTCAAGGAAAGCGCCCGCGCCAGCAGCCTCCGCCGTCTTTCGACGGAGAGGAAACGTAGCGACCCGTCAGGCGTCAGCAGCGCATTGTGCCCGCCCGCGCAGGTATAGATCAGCACGCGGAATCGCGTCGTCCGCTCGGCGGGATCCGGCAGAGTCTTGAGATTCCACGGCGCGCACAAGGGCTTGCGAGCGGCATTTACCAATTGCAATTCATGAGGACTCCCCGGCTCCAGGCCGGCGGCGTCAAACTGCCAAAACAGTCCCGCGGTATCGGTTTTGGTTCCTGGAAAGAAACGCTTGGCGACACGCAGGCTGGGTGCGCGGCCGAGCGGCGCTTGGAACGACGCCTTCAGCAGGATGCGCTGGTGGCTGGCGGTGGCGAGCAGATGGTCGACCGGTCCCGCCTCCCACGCCGCCTCCTGTGCTGCCTGCAGACTGGGGGCCGCGAGAACGCTGGCGGCCGCCTGCAGAAATTCCCGGCGTCGCATAGATGTTGTTTATGCTAGCACCACGCTCGATCTCGCCGATAAGGACGCCGTGAAGCCATTCTTCCTCATCGCGTTGGTCGCCGTGGCAACGGCAATACAGGGACAGCAGTCGACGCTCTCAGGCCAGAGTGGAATCATCGCACATATCGTGGATGGCGACGGCTGGAAGACTTCAGTGTCGCTGAACAATATCGACGCGTCGCCGAGCCAGTATGCGCTCAGCTTCTTCGCGGAGAACGGCACTCCCCTGCCCCTCCAAACCAATCTCGGCACAGGGACGACGATCTATGGAACAATCCCTGCGCGCGGGAATGTGATCATCGAGACGGCGGGGACACAGGTCGAGCTCACACAGGGCTGGGCAAAGCTGGATACGGTGTTCCTGGTCCCGCTGCCGCCCTTTGCGATTGCCCCTGGCGCGAATGTCGCGGGAACCGTGCTGTTTCTGCGGCCACCTACCGTATCACGACCGATCGAAGTGTCAGAGCCGATTGATTTCTCCTCAGCGCAGCGCTGGGTTCTGCCCTTCGATCATTTGAACGGCTACTCTTCTGGAGTGGCGCTAGTGAACCGGTTGGGGTTTGAGGACCTCTCCGTCTTCCTGACATTTTTCGACGAAGCCGGAAATCAGATTGCCGTCGATTCGTTGACGCTTCTGCACGGAAACCATCTTTCGTTCACGCTGACCCAACGGTATCCGCAGACCATCGGACTCCGCGGCACGCTAAGGATCGAATCGTCGTCGATTCCCCTCAATGTTCTGGGGTTCCGCGTAAGTCCTTCAGGACTCTTCACCAGCACCTCACCGACGAGCTGGTTCTGAGCGCAGTTCCGGCGATTCCAAAGTAAAACCAATCTAACAGAAACCCGCAATTGACTTCGTCCCAACGCAGCGATAAGCTCCTTAATATCGTGTTGATTTGTCTAGCCGAGGCATAAGGAATCGACCATGGAGAAAGCGCCAGAAACCCCCAACACCCCGCGGTCCGTTTCGCGGAGACATTTCATTCAAGGCGTGATCGCGGCGGGCGTCACGGCCTCCACCGCAGCCTACCTCTATAGGGGCTCGGGAAGCGTTCTGAGCAAGTCGTCGCTGACCGGCGCGACCGAGCGCTTGATCACGCTGAACGTGAACGGCCAGGCCCGCCACGTGGACGTGATGAAGCAGGAAACGCTGGCCATGACCCTGCGCTACAAGCTGGGATTGCCGGGAACGAAGCTGGGCTGTGACCGCTCCGAATGCGGCGCCTGCACCGTGCTGATTGACGATGTGCCGCGCTACTCCTGCTCCGTGCTCACGCACACGGTGCGCAATGGGAAAGTCACTACCATCGAAGGGCTGGCCGCGCCCGATGGAACGCTGCATCCGGTGCAGCAGGCCGTGGTCGACCACCAGGCCTTCCAGTGCGCTTTCTGTATGTCAGGATTCATCGTAGCGACGGCAGGCTATCTGAAGGCCAACCCGAATCCCACGCGCGCCCAACTGGCGCACGGGATTTCCGGGAACCTATGCCGCTGCGCCGACTACAACAAGATTCTGAACGCCATGATGCACGCCAGCGAACTGATGCGGAGGGCTTGAGATGGCTTACAAACTGATCGGGAAAGATTATCAGACACCAGACCTGAACGCCAAGGTGACCGGCAAGTCGAGGTACGCCGAAGACTATCGTGTCGACGGCATGCTGTTCACCAAGCTGCTGCTGAGTCCCATGCCGCACGCGCGCGTCCGCCACATTGATGCGAGCGAGGCGCTGAAGATGCCCGGTGTTCACGCCATCCTGACGGCGGATGAGCTGCCGGTCGTCGCTCCACCTAGCCGCGGCACAGCGGCAGCGGAAGAGGAAGGGCCGGATTCCAAGGGCGGGCGCGGCACGCCCATCAAGGCCGAGATGGGGCTGACCAATGAGCCCGTGTTTCACGGCCAGCCGATTCTGGCGGTCGCCGCCGTCGATGAAGTGGTCGCAGCCGATGCCATCGAGCGCATTAAGATTGACTACGAGCCGCTGCCGTTCTGCGTTGATCCGCTGCAGAGCCTGCGTCCCGGCGGTCCCAACGCGCGCACGGAAGGAAATGTCTACTACGGCACGGTTGCCAAGACGCTGAAGTGGACGGAAGAAGACTGGAAAGAAGTAGAAGCAGGCCGGCTGCCCATGCGTGAGGCGCCCGATACCTGGAAGGTGGGCGACGTGGACGCCGCCTTCAAAGAGGCCGCGGTCATTATCGATGAGACCGTGCTCTGCCAGGCGACCTCCCACCAGTGCATGGAACCGCGTTCGTCGATGGCGTACTGGCAGAACGGGAAGCTTTTCCTGCATGCTTCGGCGCAATCGACGGCGCACGTCAGCCAGTCGATTGGAAACTGGTCGAAGGCAGGCCGCAAAGATGTCGTCCTGCTGGGCGAATACGTCGGCGGCGGCTTTGGCGGCAAGAATCCGGAAACCCAGATGCACACCGCCATTCCGGCGCTGCTCGCTAAGAAAACCGGACGCCCGGTGATGATGCGGATTACGCGCGAAGAGGATCATTTCATCGGGCGTTCGCGGGCGGGCTTGATCATGCGCGTTCGCATGGGTTTCCGCAAAGACGGCCGCATGATCGCGCTCGACATGTTCGTAGTGCAGGCCAACGGCCCTTATGCCCGGGGGGGCGATTATGGAACTTGCGCAGTGGTGGCTTCCGCCAACTACACGCCCATCAACATGCGCTTCCGCGGGACGGCAGTGCTGACAAATACTCCTCCGCATGGCCCGCAGCGCGGACCCGGCGGGGCGCAATCAACAGTGATGTTCGAGCCGCTGCTCTGCCAGGCTGCGCGCAAGCTGGGCATCGATGAAGTGGAAATTCGCAAGATCAACGCTCCGACTACCGGAATGGCGTTCGGTGTTCCTGAGAAAGACGGGAAGCGTCCCCATTTCACCAGCGCGTTCGCACGCGAGGCCCTGGAGCAGGGCGCCAAGAAGTTCAATTGGGCGGAACGCAAGAAGCGAAACGGCCAGGTGCGCGGGACGAAAGTAACTGGCGTAGGAGTATCGCTCGCCAATTTCACGGCGGGCACCATCGGATTCGATGGCATGATCGCGCTCACTCCCGAAGGTAAGCTCAACATCTACTCGGGCGTGGGCAATATCGGAACCCTATCGGTTTATGACACAGCCCGCGTAGCGGCCGAGATGCTCGACATGCCTTGGGATAAGTGCGAAGTGATCTGGGGCGACACCTCAAAGCATCTTCCCTGGAGCTCGCGGCAAGGCGGCAGCCAGACCATTCATGGAACTTCGCGCGCTAACTACGCCGCGGCGGCAGATGCCAAGCAGAAACTGCAAGAGATCGCTGCGAAGGATCTCGGCGGCAAGCCTGAGGACTACACGATCGGCAATCAACGCGTGTTCCGCAAGGGAAATCCCGGCAGCGGAATGAGCTACGCACAGGCCGCGAAGCGCGCGATTGCTTTGGGCGGCAAGTATGACGGGCACGAGGTTGCCAAGGACCTCAACGTTATGACGAAGGAATCGGCGGCAGCGCTTGCCGGAATCGGATTGATGGGTATCGCCAAGGACAACTACGGGCGCAAAGGAAACACGCAGTCTTTCGTCGCCAGCTTCGCCGAAGTCGAAGTGGATATCGAAACGGGCGAGTACAAGATTCTGGACTATCTGTGCGTCGCCGACTGCGGTACCGTGGTCAACCCGCGCGGCCTCGAAGGACAACTGCATGGCGGCGCGATTCAGGGTATTGGTTACGCGCGCACGCAAAAGTGGGTTTACGACCAGGAATACGGCGTCGCACTGGCCAAGCGCTTCCACTATAACCGTCCGCCATCTATTCTCGACATCCCAGTCAAGATGGACTGGGACGCC
Source organism: uncultured Bordetella sp. (assembly GCA_964504905.1). Classification (GTDB taxonomy): domain Bacteria; phylum Acidobacteriota; class Terriglobia; order Bryobacterales; family Bryobacteraceae; genus Palsa-187. Next base: position 10,683 of record CAZDGT010000222.1, read on the forward strand.
GTCAATCTTCCCGATTCGCAGACGCCGGTGGGGGCCAAGGGAATCGCCGAAGCGGCAGTGGGCGCGGGCGCCGGAGCGGTCCGTTGCGCGTTGGCGGCGGCTCTCGGTGACGACTATGTGCGACGCACACCGGTTGGAATCGACATGATCGTGGCTTCGGTCGAGGCAAAGCAGCGCGTCGACCGCGGACTGACCTCAAACGTTTAGGAGAGGGCAACTATGGCACTGATCCACGATGTAATGCCCGCTTTCGAGTTGTTTCAGCCGACGAGCGTCGACGATACACTGGCGCTGCTCGACCAATACAAGAAGGCTGCCTGGGTGCTGGCCGGCGGGCTGGACACCTTCGATTGGCTGAAGGATCGCAATAAGCGCCCGGAAGTTGTCGTCGATATCAGCGGCGTCGCTGAACTCAGAGGCGTGAAGGCGACGTCCGATGGCGGTATCGAGATTGGCGCGGCGACCATTCTCTCTGAAGTAGTGCAGCATCCTCTGGTCAAAGAGAAATTTCCGATCCTCATGCAGGCTGCCGAGTTGGTCGCCTCACCGCAAATTCGCAACCAGGGCACGATTGGCGGCAACGTCTCGCAGGATACACGCTGCTGGTATTACCGCGCCGGCTGGTCGTGCTATCGCGCGGGCGGCAACATTTGCTACGCCGACACTCCGACCGCCATCAACCGCGAACACGCGATTTTTGACGCGAACCGCTGCGTGGCTGTGAATCCGTCTGACACCGCACCCGCTCTCATCGCGCTTGACGCCAAGATGGTGATCCGCTCGACAAAAGGCGAACGGGTGGTGGACGCGGAAAACTTCTTCATCGGACCGGCTCTCGACATCACCCGCATGACCGTGCTGCAGCCGGGCGAACTGTTGACTGCGATCCGCATTCCAGCAACCTGGGCTGGCGCATCGCACTACTTCGAGAAGGTACGCGAACGGCAGGTGTGGGATTTCCCCATCGTCAACGTGGCGGCCGTATTCGTGGTCTCGGGCGGCAAGATCGACCGCTCGCGCATTGCCGTCAACGCCGTTGCCGCGCATCCCATGCGATTGGCTTCCGTTGAAAACGCAATTGCCGGCAAGCCGCGCAACGAAGAGACGGCTAAGATGGGCGGCGAGCTCGCGATCCAGGGCGCACAGCCTCTGGCGCACAACGAATACAAAATTCCCCTGATGAGAAACCTGGTAAGGCGCGCTATCCGCGGACAACAGTCGACCAGCGAATCCGTCGGCTAACGAAGCTCCCGTATCCGGTGGGACTCACTGTCGGACACGTAGAGCACGCCCTTCGCGAACAACAGGCCGTGAGGCCGCGAGAGCTTACAGCCAGTGGGCGTCGCCTCGGGACCGTCGCCGCGCGTTCCCGTTCCCAGCACCGTCGATATGATCCCGGTCTTCAGATCAATGCGTCGAATCGCATGATTCTCGGTATCGGCCAGGTAGAGAGATTCCTTCCCGTCGAAAGCCAGACCCTTGGGGCCTCCCAGTTTGGCGTCCAGCGCTGGACCGCCGTCGCCGCTGTAGCCCGCCTGCCCTGTCCCGGCAACATGATGCAGAGTTTGCGTCTTCGCGTCGATCCGGTAGATTGCGTTGCCCTCGCGCAACGCAAGATACAAATCGCCATTGCGCCCCATCGCGAACGTACGCGGACCCTTCAGCGGCGTTCCGCGAACCGGCGCTCCTTCGGGAGTCGCCAGCGGCTCGCCGGTGCCAGCGTAGGTTTCGATCATTCCGGTATCGAGATGCAATCGCCGGATCCGCTGATTGCCGATGTCGCAAATCAACAGAGTACCGTCGCGGTCAAACAGGATGCTATGCGGTTGGCGGAGTTGCGCCTTCGTCCCCAGCCCGCCGTCACCACTGAAGCCAGGCATGCCAGTCCCGGCGACTGTTGAGATGATGCCGGTCTTCATGTCGATTTTACGGATGACGTGGTTGTCGCGCTCCGCGACATAGATATCGCCCTTCGCATCGAACCGCAATTCATGCGGCATGTTCAGGGACGCATCCTTAGCGGGACCACCGTCTCCCTGGTACCCCTTCTGCCCGTTGCCCGCAATCGTCGTGAGCTGTTTGGTCTTTAGGTCGAGCCGGCGGATTCGCTGGTTGTCCAGGTCGCAGAAGTAGAGTCCCCCATCGGGACCCATCGCCATACCGTAGGGATTGTTCACGGCACTATCTGAGAATCCCTTTGTACCGGTACCGATCAGCGTCTTGACAGTCGGACTCGCTGCTAGCCCAACGGCTGCAATTCCCATCAATGCAAAAAGTGAGATCGGCGTTTTCATGAGAATCAATTTTACTCCTTTCCCGCTGCGATACAATGTTGCGGCACCCATGATTGCTTCCGAGACCGACGCCCGCACTCCCGCGTTTAACCGCTGGCTGATTCCGGTCGGAGCGGTCGCGGTTCACATCTGCATCGGTTCAGTTTACGCCTGGAGCACTTTCAACCGGCCCATTCGCGCTCTCTTTCCCAATGATCCCTGGTGGTTTAGCCCGCCCTACACCACGTTCACGGTCGCGCTGATGCTATTGGGCTTCAGCGCAGCGCTGGGCGGGCCCTGGGTGGAGCGCCGTGGTCCCCGCGTGGCCGCCACCGCCGCCGCTGTCTTTTTCGGAACGGGACTCATCATCGGCGGGATCGGTCTCGCGCTGCAACAATCGTTTCTCGTATTTTTGGGGATGGGAGTGATCGGCGGCATTGGCTGCGGTCTTGGCTACATCTCTCCGGTCAGCACCCTTGTGAAGTGGTTTCCCGACCGGCGCGGGATGGCCACCGGCATGGCCATCATGGGATTCGGCGGCGGAGCGTTCCTGGCCGGCTATTTAAACGTGATTTTCATCGACATGCTGGGTGTGGCGCGTACCGTCATCGCCCTCGGCGTCACGTATCTGATCGTGATGTTGCTCGGTGCACAGATCCTGCGCCGTCCGCCCGAGGGGTGGAAGCCGGAGGGCTGGCGTCCTCCCACCAAAACCAACAAAATGATCGCGAATCAGAGTTTGACGCGAAATAAAGCCTTGGGGCGCGTGCAATTTTATCTTCTGTGGGGCATCTTGTTTATCAACGTGACCGCTGGCATTGGCATCCTGGCGCAAGCCTCGCCTATGATGCAGGATCTGTTTCAGAAGACTCCGTTGCAAGCGGCGGGAGTCGTCTCGCTGATCAGTCTCTTCAATGCAGGAGGCCGTTTCTTCTGGGCTTCGTGCTCGGATCTCATCGGCCGCCGCAACACCTATCTGATATTTTTCGCCGTGCAGTTTATTCTTTTCCTGTTCATTCCGGGCTTGGCCGCGCAAGCAAATTGGGGGCTCTTCGAGCTAAGTCTCTTCGTGATTTTCACGATGTATGGAGGCGGCTTCGCGACGATTCCGGCATTCTTGGCGGATCTTTTTGGCCCCAACAATGTCGGGGCGATCCATGGAGCCCTGCTCACAGCATGGAGTGCGGCCGCAGTGGCAGGCCCAGTGATCATTACGGAGTTGTCGAATCACGCCAAAGCGGCATTGCAGCCAGGCGCGAGCAAAGTTCATATCTACGACCGTCCGCTCGAAGTGTTAGCGGCGATGCTCGCGGTGGGATTCGTCCTCACCATCCTGGTGCGGCCTCTGCGAAAGTTCGACGCCGAGACCTGATCCCTAGCGCTGCGCCACGAATAAAATCGAAACCGGTGCGGGCACATCCACTGACCCACCGGCAGGAGTGAGCCGTCCCGTGGCTGTATCGATGCGAAATACAGAGATGTTTCCAGAGTCCTGATTGGCCGCGAGCAGAAACTTGCCGCTGGGATCAATCGTGAAATTGCGAGGCGTTCTCCCGCCGGTCGGCTGGTGCCCCACCACGGTCAGTTTGCCATCCGAGCCAACAGCAAATATCGCGATGCTATCGTGGCCGCGGTTGGATGTGTAGAGAAACTTCCCTGTGGGATGGAGCACGATCTCAGCCCCGCTTTTGTTACCCGTATATCCTGTTGGCAGCGCGGATATGGAACCCATGTCGTGCAATGCCCCGCTCTTCGCATCCCACCCGAACGTGGTCACCGTCGCGTTCAGTTCGTTGAGCACATATAACAGGCGCCCATCTTTCGAAAAGGCGATGTGGCGCGGACCGGACCCTGGCGGCAGGATTCCGGCTGCGGGTTCGTTCGGCGTCAACTTCCCGGATTTCTCGTCAAACCGATAGACGAAAACGCGATCCCCGCCCAAGTCCGCCACCAGCAGGAAGTGATTATCCGGTGACAGAACCACTATGTGCGCGTGCGGCCCAGTCTGCCGGGGAGTCACGCTGGTCAAAGTGTGCTGGAAAAAGCTGGATGCCTCGCCTAACGCTCCGTTCGCCTGAATCGGAAACGCGGCCACGCTTCCGCCGTTATAGTTGGCGGCGAATAACCAGCGTCCTGTGCGATCGGTCGCTACATGGCAGGGGCCCGTGCCGCCAGAAGATACCGTGTTGATCAGCTTGAGGCTGCTACCCTCGACAGCAAAAGCGCTGATACTGCCGGCTGGCTTGTCCTGGAACGAATTGAGTTCGTTTGCCGCGTATACATAGCGGCGAGTGGGATGAATCGCCAGAAACGATGGGTTCGCTGATTCTACCGCCAACGCGGGCGCCGTAAGTTTTCCGGTGTCCGCATCAAAACGCGCACTGTAAATCCCCTTGCTCAGCGGACCCGTGTACGTGCCCACGAACACCATGGTGTCAGCCGCAAATACCGCGATCGATGAAAGTAATCCCGCCGCGAAAAGCCGTAAGATCCTCATGCTAGATTTCAATCCTGCAAACCCAGCCCGAATCAGGATCGTTGCTCACGCTTCCCCCCACCGGAAAACCCGCGTCGCAATAGTACAAGTGCCCGTCGTGGAGACACATTCCGTGCGGATCGGGATCTTTTCCTTTCTCCAGGGTTATGATCTCCAGCAGCTTGCCGGTAGTGGCATCAATCTTGTGAATCAGGTAATCGCTGGAGAACATGATCCACAGCGCCCCGTTGTCATAGTCCATTCCATGCACTCGATCCAGCTGCACCGGGAGCATGCGCAAAATTCTGAAGTTGTCCTTGGTGTCCAACTCCGCGATAGTCTTCAAGCCCACGGCCGTAACCCATAGCGTGCCAGTTTGCTCCACCCACACGATTCCGTGCGATCCGCTCGGCCATGGTGGCCGGTACCTTCTGATGGTCTTGCCAGTCTCGATATCGGCTTGAACGATTTCGTCGTACGGGAAATCAGTCGGACGTGCGGGGCGCCGGTTGCTCACGCCTCCGTTCGCCGACATCCAGAGGTAGCCGCCGCCGACGGCCATTCCGCTGGTGTTGTGCGATTCGGTTTGCACCTGATGCATCACCTTCCCGGTCTTCCAATCGACTTTGTACGCCTTCTCGGACACCTGTCCGCCGATCCACAGCGCATCGCGCGTCGCTTCCAGAGCGTTGGGATGCTCGTCCGGCGCTTTGAACACGCGTTCCACTTTTGCCTTGCGCGCCGGCACGTTAAGCTTCTTCTGGCCGCCAGCCGATTCCTGCGCAAATCCCGCTGCCGCCGTACCCATGGCCAATGCCGCTGAACTGAGAAAACCTCTGCGATTCATAGTATTCACTCCGCGTTACGCATGATATCACCGCACGCATCAATGTAAAACCGCCGTCGCGTGCAGTATGATGTTTCGGACGGAGAAAATTTTCAGGAGACCCCGCATGCGGCACTCATCCCTCATATCTCAATCACTGTTCTTGGCGGTGGTGGCCGCGGTGGCGTTGTCTTTTGTCGCCGTCGCGCAGACGCCTCAACCATCCGCCTTCACGGCCGCGCAGGCCACCGCCGGAAGCGGCGTCTACTCGCAGAATTGCGCAGCATGCCACGGGTTGAACCTGGAGGGCTCCGGAGATGCGCCAGGGCTCGTTGGAGGCTCCTTCATCCTCAAGTGGCGGACAAAGATGGTCAGCGAACTCTTTGGCGACATCTTGCAGACGATGCCGGCGAACAACCCGGGATCGCTGGGTGAAGCGGCGGCGCTGAATGCCACGGCATTTATCCTGCAGCGCAACGGCGCGACAGTAGGGCAGCAGGCCTTAACGCCGGGAGCCACTACGCTCATCAGCGCTATCGCCACCGGCCGTGCGCCAGCCGCCGCGCAGGGTGGCCGGCCCGCTCAGCAAATGGTGCTCGGCGCCGGATCGTCTGACGGACGCAGCGGACCCGGTACCCCCAGGCGCGGCGTTACTGTCGTGGGTGAAGTGAAGAATTACGTTCCCGTCACTGCCGCGATGCTGAAAAACCCGCCACCGCAAGACTGGCTGATCTTCGGACGTAACTATCAGCGGCACAGCTACAGCCCGCTCAACCAGATCACCACTGAGAACGTGAAGAACCTGCAGTTGAAGTGGACCTGGGCCATGAACGATTCAGGCGCGAACCAAACCACGCCCCTGGTCCACAACGGCATCATCTATCTGGCGAGCCCCAGCAACATCGTTCAGGCGATTGATGGCAAGACCGGCGACCTGATCTGGGAAACCCGCGTGGGTCCCGATCAAGCACCGGGATATGGCGGCATCCGTACCATCTCCATGGCGGAAGATAAGATTTTCCTGGCCAGCAGTGACGCGCACATGGTGGCCATCAATGCCCGCAATGGCCAGATCATGTGGGATACGCCGGCATCCGACAAACCGCATGTCTCCACCGGCGGATCCATGGTCATTGGGGATAAAGCACTGATGGGTCTTACCGGCTGCTGGCGATTTGACGGAGAGGGCTGTTACATTTCCGCATTCGACATCCATAGCGGGCAACGCGCCTGGCGATTCTATACGATTCCACGCGAAGGGCAACCCGGAAGTGAGACGTGGGGCAAGTTGCCGATGAACAATCGCGCTGGAGCGGAGACTTGGGTGGCAGGCAGCTACGATCCCGATCTCAACCTCACCTATTGGGGCGTGGCCCAGTCCAAACCCTGGAATTACCTGAGCCGCAAGTTGACGCCGTTCGATAAGACGCTCTACGCTAATTCGACCGTCGCACTGAATCCCGAAGACGGCAAACTCTCATGGTATTTCCAGCATGCGCCAGGCGAATCGTTCGATCTCGACGAAGTCTTTGAGCGAGTGCTTGTTGATGTCGGCGACCAAAAAGTTTCGTTCAGCGCCGGCAAGGCGGGCATTCTCTGGAAGCTGGATCGCAAGACCGGAAAGTATCTGGGCAGCAAACAGATGGTGAATCAGACAGTCTGGGCGGAGATTAACCCCACCACCGGGCAGCCGCGCTATCGGCCGGATCTTCTGGAGATGGAGCTGAACAAAACGGTCAATGTTTGCCCCAGCACGGAAGGCGGCAAGAATTGGCAGGCCATGAGCTACAACCAACCTACTGGCTTGCTCATCGCGCCCCTGAGCCAATCTTGCATGGACTTCACCGCGCGCGAAGTCGACTTCAGCGGCAATGGCGGGGGCAACGGTGGCGACCGTAAATTCCTGCCGATGCCGGGGACCAATGGCAACATCGGCAAGCTGGCCGCCTACGACGTGAAGACGATGAACGAAGTCTGGAAGTATGAGCAGCACGCTCCGTTTCTCACGGCTGCGCTCTCCACGGCGGGTGGCTGGGTGTTGGTCGGAGATATCAATCGCGGTGTGCACATCCTCGACGTGAAAACCGGAAAGATGTTGTGGGAGACGCGGCTCGGCACGTCGGTGCAAGGCTTCCCAATCACGTATAGCATCGATGGGAAACAGTACGTGGCGGTGATGACCGGGCTCGGCGGCGGCAGCCCCCGGAACGTTCCCGCGGCGATCGCCCCAGACATCAAGATCCCGCAGAGCGGTCAGGCTTTGTACGTTTTCGCGCTGCCATAACTACTTGGCCGTAGCGGGCGTGAGCATCGACGGCAGAACGGGTTCCATATACGGCGACACAACGCTTTGGTTGCCATCCTTATCCACGGCCTTGACTCCGATCACCACATCGTCGATCGAAACATCGGGCATCATGTAGCTGGTGACATTTCCCGCCCACATCTCGCGCTCCCATACCGGAGACGTTGTGGATCGCACCACCACTGCATATCCCGCCAGATCAGGTTCTCTGTTCGGGAGCCAGTGCAAGACCGCGTCGTAACCCGACTTGCCTCTGGTCAACAGCGGTACGTGCCCGCCTTTGTTCGGACCCGACGCGTAAGTCCAGTTCAACGCCGGCGGAACCGGCGCCATAGCCAGGCTCGCCAGAACCGCTGCGTTCATCCGCGCGACCCGTGTGGTGTACGGAATGGATGTATTGGCAAAAGTGTCCGTAATGGTGTGCTGATTCTTGTAGTGCTCGCTGGCGGTGGTCAGCCGCACGGCCGGAAAACCCTGATTCAGGAATGATGTGTGGTCGCCCCCGCGCAGAAAACGATCCTGCCGGAACACCATTTGCACCTGCATGGACGGCACAAACCGCTCAGCTGTCTGTTTCATGTAGCGCCCCAGTTCGCGATTGGGGGAGTCTTCGGGTCCGGCGGCAAAAACTCGCAGGACACCTGTCGCCGCCCGCCCGTTCCCGGATACATCGCTGCCGATGATGTCATTATTCAGCACCGCTTCAATCTGCATGCCAGTGTGCTTCGCCATGGCCGCGTAGGTCTGGCTGCCGCTGAGTCCGATCTCCTCGGCGGCGAAGGTGATGAAGACGATGGTCTTGTCGAACTGATACTGGCTCATCACGCGCGCCAGCTCCATCACTGCGGCAGTACCGCTGCCATCGTCCGTCACACCGGGCGAAATAGTCTGGGCCGCAGTAGCCTCGAAATCCAGCGGCCCGAGATCGTCATCGGGGGGACGTACCTTGCGCAATTCCCGCGCTTCCTTCTCATCCATGCCCTGCCGCACAGATTCGGCGATGCTTTGCTCCTCGCCAGTGTATGGTTTCCGGATCAGGGCGACGGTATCATAGTGCGCCGTCACCAGCACATAGCGGTCCTTGTGGATGGTGCCCGGCAACACAGCGACGACATTCGATAACTCCACGTCCCGGATGATCTGGCCCTGACGCGCACCTTTCTTCACGGTGAAGTTCTGATAGCTGACTTTCAGGCGCGGACTGTATTTCTGCAGTTCATCGTGAATCCAGCGCTTCGCTGCTCCAATCCCGTGCACCGGATCATCTTGCGCCGACAACACATACCGAGTTCCGAAGCCTTCCAGCTTCTGCGCTATTGCTTCGATACGCTGCTCCGAGATCGAATCGACAATCTCCTTGACCGCCGGGTTGAGGCGCGTTTGTGGGGTCTGCGCGACCGCTGAAGCCGCAATCAGAAGGAACGCGCACAAGATTCGCTCCATACAACAGATTGTAGCGTCTAGCCCGCCATGCTAAACTGCATTTTCTAAATGTCAAATTCCCCAGTGTGGCAGCAGTCCCATGAGAGGCGGGAAATAGCGAGTTGGTCCGTTTGGGGCTACCTGCCGGTCGCAGTTGTTTTATTGAGCGTCTGGCTGCACGGCATCGCTTTGGCCCAGTCCCCCGGTTCCACATTGAAGCTCGACACCGGCAAGGAAATCTTTGAAGCCGCCTGCGCAGGCTGCCATGGCATGGACGGGAAGGGACAGCCAGTTTCTACGCTTGGGTTTACGCCTTCCCCCAACTTCCCCGATTTCACGGATTGTAACGGCTCCACGCGCGAAGCCGATCTGCAATGGTCATCAGTAATTCATAATGGCGGGCGTGCCCGCGGGTTTGCGGAGATCATGCCCTCCTTCGGGCCTGCCAAGAATCCCGCTCTCTCCGATGAACAGATCAACAAAGTGATCGCTTACGCGCGAACCTTTTGTGCCGAGGACTCCAAGTGGCCTTCCGGCAAATTCAACTTCCCTCGCCCCTTAGTTACCGATAAGAGTTTTCCCGAAGACGAGTCCATACTTGCCACCACAATCAATACGAATGGAAGCGGCGCCGAAAGCACTCTGGTCATCGAAAAACGGTTTGGCGCCCTCAACAACGTTGAACTGCGTTTGCGCGGCGGGCTCAAGCCGACACCTGGCGGTTCCTGGATGGGCAGCGTCGGCGATACCAGTCTAGAGTTCAAGCGCGTGGTATACCTCAACAACAAGAGGGGATCCATACTGGCATGGGCCGGCGAGCTGTTGGTTCCCACGGGAGATTCGGAGCGCGGTTTCGGCGATGGCATCACGAAGGTCGAAACTTTTTTCTCTTTCGGGCAGGTCTTGCCCAAGCTAAGCTACTTGCAAGTACAAGCCGGCATAGAGGCTCCCCCCTTCCGCCGCCATCAATCTGCGGCGGACCTCTTTTTGCAAGCTGCTTTCGGAAAAACATTCACTCAGGGCAGAGGATACGGCCGCGCATGGACGCCAGCGGTCGAGTTCGTCAGCACACGGTCGCTCGGTCCCGGCACGTCGGTGGGCATGGATACCGTTCCGCAATTGCAAGTGACACTCAGCAAACGGCAGCACGTGCGCTTGTCCATGGGAATTGACATTCCTACCGTAAACAAAGGCGCGCGCACTGCGCAGGCCATGTTCTACCTCTTGTGGGACATGTTCGACGGTCCTCTTACACAAGGCTGGAGATAGCATGATCCACAAGCGCTGGATTTATTCTCCGTTTGCCTGCGCAGCAATCCTGGCCCTGGGCGTCACGGCATTGCACAGCGCACCCAAGAAGGCGGTAGTACAGCATTTCCAGACATCGGACCGCTGTGTGGCGTGCCACAATTCGCTCACCACTCCGTCGGGCGAGGATGTTTCGATCGGTATGGCCTGGAGCGCCACTATGATGGCGAATTCCGCCCGCGACCCTTATTGGCAGGCAGGCGTGCGCCGCGAAACGATAGATCATCCCGAGTCCAAGGCGGCGATTGAAGACGAGTGTGCAATTTGCCACATGCCCATGGCGCGTTATCAGGCACATTCGGAGGGCCGCGTAGCACAAGTGTTTTCCCACTTGCCCTTCGACATGGACAAGACGGAGGACAAGCTGGCGGCGGATGGCGTGTCCTGTTCTTTATGCCACCAGATCACTCCGGACAAACTGGGAACACGGGAAAGCTTGGTGGGCGGCTTCGTCGTGGACACGACCAAGCCTAAAGGCCAGAAGAACGAATATGGTCCGTTCAAAATTGAAGACAACCGCCCGCACATTATGCGCAGTTCATCGGGCGGCTGGCAGCCCACCGAAGGCGAGCACATCCGTAAGTCTGAGCTATGCGCCACCTGCCACACCCTGATCACGCAAGCCCTGGGACCGAACGGGCAGGTTATTGGTTCCCTGCCCGAACAGATGCCTTACCAGGAGTGGCTGCACAGCGAATACAAAGACACCCGCAGTTGCCAATCCTGCCACATGCCTGTGGTGAAGGAAAACACTCCCATCACGCGCGTTCTGGGCGAACCCCGCGAGGGCCTGGCTCGGCACGTATTCATTGGCGGGAATTTTTTCCTGCAGCGCATATTCAGCAAATATCGCAGTGATCTGGGAGTGACGGCGCTCCCCCAGGAACTGGCGGCGGCAGCGGCGCGCACGGTAAATCATCTGCAATCGGAGACGGCGCGCGTGACCATCAGCGGAGTCGACCTGCGCGACGGTCGCCTCCAAGCCGTCATCGCGGTGGAGAACCTGGGCGGCCATAAATTGCCCACAGCGTATCCTTCGCGGCGCGCCTGGCTGCATGTGACGGTGCGGGATCGCAACAACAATGTCGTGTTCGAATCCGGGGCGCTGAATCCGGACGGCTCGATCAACGGCAACGACAATGATCGGGACGCCGCCCGCTATGAGCCGCACTACACGGAGGTCTCAACGCCGGATCAGGTGCAGATCTACGAAGGCATCATGGTAAATCAGGCTGGCCAGCCGACCACGGGGCTGCTCAACGCAGTTCGCTACGAGAAAGATAATCGCCTGTTACCGCGAGGTTTCGACAAGCAGACCGCCGATGCCGAAATCTCGGTCCGCGGAGCCGCTGCCCAGGACCCAGACTTTACCGGGGGCGGCGACCGCATCCGTTATTCGGTGGCCACCGGGAACGCGCAAGGTCCTTTCCATATCGAAGCGGAGCTATATTTCCAGCCGGTCTCTTTCCGCTGGGCATCGAATCTTCGCACCTACAACGCCATGGAGCCTCAACGGTTCAATCGCTATTACGATGCCATGTCGTCCGGATCGGCCGTGGTGTTGAGCAGCGCTGCGGCAACCAGGTAACGGCCAGCTGGGGTTGACGCGCCTACTGCTCGCGCGGCCACTTTACGAAAATGACGCAGTGCTGCTTAGGGATCAAATGCAGCATGCGGTCGAGCGCAAAGCCCATCGGCTCAATCTCAGAGCGAATGTCCTCCAAGCGCATTTTGTGCAGGCCGGGCACGGGCGTATAGGCGCTCTCCAGAGCGTACTCCAACAGCACCACGCGTCCGCCCGGTTTCAGGCTCCGCCGCACGGCGGCCATGATTTTCTCCGGCTGGGAAAACTCGTGATACGCGTAAGCGATCAAAACCAGGTCCAGGGATTTCTCCGGCAGGTGAGGGTCAGTCTCGCCGCCGAGCACTAAATCGACGTTGCGCAGATCATGCTGCTCTACCTCCTTGGCAACCAGGTCGAGCATTTTTTGCTGAATGTCGACGGCAATCACCTTCCCTTGCGGACCGGCGCGCTGCGCCAGGCGCCAGGTGAAGTATCCCGTTCCCGCTCCCAGGTCGGCCACAGTGGATCCCTCCGGAATTTGCAACGCATCCAGCAATTCATCCGGGGGTTCTTGTTCATCCCGCTCCGCACGCCCCAGAAACTCAAGGTTCTCCGAAATTCCCGCCGTGTCCCGTGTCCGACGGACAGGCGTATCGGGCGCGGGATGAGTGCCCTTCAAGGTTTCCAAGTACGCAACCAAGCTGTCGATTTCCGCCGGTGACAGTTTGTTTGCATAGGAGGGCATGAGCGACCGCTCGTGGCGCTTCAGACCCCGCAGGTCATCCTTTTTGAACGACCGCAGGTTGCCGTCGGCCGTCCGCATCTGAATGGAAATATCGTCCTCATTCAGCGCGATGCCCTCGACCTTCCTTCCGGCGGCGGGAACGGCGACGACAGTCTCGTATCCGCGGGCAATTTCCGCGCTGGGATTGGTAACCGCCAGCCGCAGGGATTCCGGCGAAAGCACGATGCCGGCTTCGCTCAGGTCCGGTCCCAAAGCGCCGCCCTTGTTTTCGACGGAGTGGCAGTTTGCGCAGCCGGAGCGTTCAAAAATCTGCTGCCCGCCCGTAGCTTGGGCGTAACAGCAAATGGCGGTCGCCAAGGTGGCAAGGAAGAATTGTCGAAAGAGCATCCCAGCAGCGAGGATAACATCCCGGGTTCCGCCGGAAGATTTTGGAGTAGAAGCAAGCAAACGCCATTCCGCACTCGGATTCGGCGAGGCTTGGCTAACGGGGATGGAGTGTTGCGTGACGGGATAGAACAGCCAGGACCGAACTTTGCGGAGCACTATATCGGCGTGACCTGGAGGTGTGGCTCGCCTCGCGGCATGATGGCTATCGTGGATGCTCTTACGGGCAAGGTCTACAATCCGCCCCTGGCGGAAGATCTCGACTTGCCTTCGCTCTATCAAGAGGGCTACTTCCCCAGCGTAGCTGACGTGGAGTTTCGCCAGAACAGCGCACTCATGATCGTCAAGGCCAACCCCAATCCCATGAAGGAGCGGAATCAGACTCACTACTTTTTATGGGAGAACAGTCGGTGGAAACTTCTTCGCCGGATACTCATGGAACCGAACGAACCCTAGGACACCTCTCGCGCAGAGGCGGGCAGTAGAAATGTCTTTGGTTTACGGGGGAAGGATTTGAACCTTCGACCTTTGGGTTATGAGTCCAACACGTGTTCTTGGATGGGTATCGTTGCTCCGAGCGATCAACAGCATAGTCCTTCTCACTTAGCGTCTTGGCGCACCGATGGCGCTGCGGTTCCGGAATGCCGGCGGCGTCTGATCTCGAGAGTCCGAATCGGGAACGGAATTTCAATGCCCTCGTCACGAAACCGCCGCAAGATCCGTTTGCGCAGTTCGTGTTGCGCCAAGTATTGATCTGTATACTCCGCCACCTGACAGATCAGCGTGAAGTCCAAGGAACATTCGCCGAATCCGGGAATGAAGCGGACAAACGGGGCGGGCTCCTTGAGAAGCCCTTTCACATCGTCCGCCGCTGACAACGCGACGTCGATCAAGACCCGCTCGACATGCTCCGGGTCGCTGTCATAACTGACGCCGACATTGATGAGCAGCGACATCCGTTTTTCCGGAAGGTAGAAATTCGTGACGATGCTCTGCGCCAGCTTGTTATTGGGAATCACGATCAAGTTGTTGGGAAGCGCCCGGAGTGTGGTGCTTCGCCATCCTATGTCGGTAACAAAACCGTCCTCTCCAGACTCGAGTTTCACGAAATCCCCGGCGCGAATCTGGCCGGCCAAGCTAACGTAAAACCCCGCAAAGAAGTTCGACAAAGTGTCCTGGAGAGCGAGAGCAACCGCGAGGCCGCCTACGCCTAGAGCGGTGAGCACCGGGGTGACAGAAATATCGAACGTATTCAACAAGGCGAGCAGTCCCAGCAAGCCGATCAGAAGACTGACAAGCCGCTGGGTCAAAGTGCCCACAGGCAAGGGACCCTCCAACCGGTCCCCGTACATTCTGACGAGTCTGCCAGAGAGCCGCGCAAACACCAGGGTGAGGGAAACGATCCACAAGGCGAGCAATATCTTGCTGATCCAGAGGGTTGCGCTTCTCGGAAGCTGTGAGACGCGCGTCGCCATGGACACGCTCAGAATGACAATCCACAGCAGGAATGGACCGCGCAGGGAGTCAATCAGAACGTCATCGAGTTGCGTTTGAGTGCTCGCCGCCCAGCGGCTGAGACGGGAGAAAAGGAGTCGGCGCCCGGCCCAACCCGCAAGCAATATCGCAAAAAAGGTTCCGGCCGGCAGTACCAGATCGAGCCAGTTCGTTCTGAGGTATTCGAGCATGCGTTGCAAATCCATAGAGTTTTCCCTCTCTAGCTTAGGGCCAAGGACGCAAGTTCGCGATCCACTGAAGACCCCTTTGTGAACACAAAAACACGGGAACTACCTACACCGGGAGCAGCCCGATGTTTCTGGTATTTACCGACTTGGATGGGACGCCGTTGGATCACGTACTCCCGGAAGCTGCGCGCCCCGTGATTCGGCGTCGTATGGAAGATCAAATTCCCTGGATCTTTGTTACTAGCGAAACCCGCGCGGCAGCTTAGCGTAACTGATTGATTTGGTTGCGGGGGAGGAATTTGAACCTTCGACCGTTATGAGCGGAGTATGCGCTAGTAACCATTAGATTCCACAGGCACGAGTGGCACTCACGCATGCTTCCCCAGCACTTTCCTCAGCCTCGTCAAAGGCTCCCGGTACTAGCGCGTTACACGTCCAGGTGAGTTGGCCCGGTAGATGATGGGAACCACATGATGTGCGCCAGATTCATGCGGCTGGCTGGCGTGC
>CAZDGT010000223.1:0-2027 GCA_964504905.1 uncultured Bordetella sp.
CGGTCGCGATAGTAAGGAAAGAACCAGTCGTGACCCGCGCGCAGGGCCATGCCCGCTGCCGTCTGAATACCTTCGTGGCCCGCGCCGCTGACCTGAAAAAAGATTTTGTTCTGTCGCTTCAGCAGGATCTCCCGGTCGTCGATGCGCCGGGACATATACATGATGCGAAATGCACGGATCAGATCGGGCGCTTCCAACTGAGTTGGAAGCTCGCGAAGCTCAGGGTCAGTGGCAGCACTGGTCAGCATATAGCCCTACTCAGTTTAGCAATGGAGTGGCGGCCCGGGCGGGCCGATGATGCTATCCGCCGCCGTAGTAGCCGTCGCGGGCTTGTACCACCAAACCTTTTTGCTTTGTGGTCACGTGAATCTTGCGGTAGCCGGTTCCAGCTGCGGTTTGCGGGCTGTATCCCAGACTGTATTGGCTCCGCAGATCTTCCTCGATTCGCTTGTAAATCTCTTCGAGGGGATGTTTATTAGACACCTCGAAGAACGCACCTCCAGTCTCTTTCGAGATGCGCTCGAGGACCTTCTTGCCGTCGAGGCTGCTTGCTTGCGGCATTCTGCCGCGGCCGCGTCTGCCGCCACCCATGCCGGGTCCGAATATAGGACCGAAACCCGCGGGTCGGCCCTCTCGCTGGTCCGTAAAAAGGATCGAATAGACCAGGGTATCCGCCCGCTGCGCCGTCTCGACGGCGTCCGTCAGGTTGATCTTGCTGGCATTGTCGACACCATCGGAGAGCACGATCACAGCTTTGCGGCCCGCCTGCTTTCTCAAGACGTCCTCGCCGGCCAGGTAAACTGCGTCGTAGAGCGAGGTGCCTCCGCGTCCCCAACCGCCGCCGCGCCTGCCCCCTGGGTAGCCTCCTCGTCCCGACCCCCATCCGGGCCGCTGCAGCTCCGGCGCATCCAACGAATTTACGGCCGATTCCAGTTCTTTGCGGGACCGCGTTAAGTCCTTGACCAGTTCCACTTCCCGCTCGAACTGAATCACGAACGCCTGGTCTTTTTCTTCGCGCAGAACTTGCTGCAGGAACGCGAAGCTGGCGCGGCGCTCTTCGCCCAGCACTCGCCGCTGGCTGGCGCTGACATCCACGAGCAGGCCGAGGGTGAGGGGCAAGTCGGTTTCGCGCGAGAAATAGCGGATGGCCTGGGGCTGCGCGTCTTCTTCGATGACGAAGTCGTCTTTAGTGAGATTGCGCACGATTTCGCCCTTGCTGTTGCGCACGGTGGCCAATACATTCACCACTTTGACGTCGGAGGAGAAGGTGCTGTCTTGTGCGCGGACGGATACAGCGGCCAATGCGGCTGTCTTGAGCCAATCGCGCCGCGAAACCAAGCCGCCCCGATCGATCATCAGTTAAGCCGACGTGCGCGGGGAGATTTGGTTTACAAGGGACTCGCCCAGGACTCTTAGAACGTGTAGGAGAAGCCTACTAGCGGCACCACGCGGCTGCGGAGGCCGCCGTCGTTTAACTGCACCAGCAAGTTGAAGGATACCAGCAGGGTTCCAATGGGATTTACTTTGAATCCAAGGGCTCCGTTCGTGATGTTGACATTCTCGCGCACGAACGCGTTGTCGGCAAACTTCGCGCCGTTGGCCGCGGTAAACGTAATCGGCCTGACACCTTCGGCATGGAAGACCTGCTGACCAAGGATGTCGGCCGCGAAGGAAAATTTCTTGTTGATGCCGGCGTCAAATCCCACCGCATACGTAAGCTGGTTCGGCAAATGCCCCTTGGTTCCAGTGAAAATATCGCCGGCGAGCGGACTCGAATCATTCCACTGGTAGCCCAGGTTCACGTGGGGCGTGATCTTCTTAGTGCGGCCCGAAATGGCGACGAAGGGTTTGAGTCCTAACGCTCCGGAGCCCAGGAAGTTATAGGCATCGCCGGTGGGCAGCCGCACATCCAAACCGACGGCGACCCACGCCGGCGCAGTCTTCCAAGCGGTCCCCTTCAGGCGCACCAGAACATCACCCAATCCGGATGCTGTGCCGGAGGTTGAGAACTGTTTGTGGTCGGTGGG
>CAZDGT010000224.1:0-2626 GCA_964504905.1 uncultured Bordetella sp.
CAGAAGATGAACCTCACGGAGCGATTCGTCCGGACGTCCGGCATATTCAAAACGCGAGCCAGTTCGAGTACCGCCGCGCAGCCGGAGGCGTCGTCGTCGGCTGCCTCTCCGCCTCCTCGGCCATCCATGTGTGCCGAGACAATGTACATCTCTCCGGGCATGGTAGTGCCAATCTTCGTGGCATAGATGTTTTCCAAGGGACCGCTTCCAGACAAGAACCTGTGCCGCTCGACGTTGGAGTATCCGAAGATCCGCAGTTGTTTTTCGATCCAATCGATAGCATCGCGGTTCCGTTGGGTTCCCTGCATCCGGTCCCCAAACTGCGTCAGCCCTTTGATGTAGGCCTTGTATCGTTCCAGTTCGAGGCGGCCGACGACGGTGCGCACAGCGTCTGGAGGAGTTCCCACCGTCTGCGCCGAAAGACCTGCTGCCAGGACCAGCGCTCCAAGTAGACAACGCATGAGACTTCCATGGTAGTACGCAGTGTGGTCGAGTAGATCCTGTCTAGGCGGTTGTCCGGGTTGGTGCGCTACTGGGCGAGCGAAACGGCGGCATCTGTTGGTCTCGCGGCATGATGATCCATGCGACGATGTACGCCAGCAGGCCCAGGCCGCCGCTGAACAGAGTGCCGGCAGCGACGGCGAGCCGGACCAGCGTCACATCGACGGCAAGATACTCGGCTATACCGGAGCAGACGCCGGCGATTTTCTTGCTGGCAGTTGCGCGGTACAGACGCCGCGGGGCGTCGTACCCGAATGTTTCTCGTTGGTTAGCCTCGCGTCCCAGCGGCGTTTCGTGGCCGCACTCGCGGCAAAACTTGTCGGCGTCCCCGGTCTGAACTCCGCATTTCGTGCAGTACATAGCTTGCTCCTCGCCAAGAATATACGAGCTGAGGCAAGAAGAAGTTCCTGGATTCGGTGGGAGCCTCATTCAATGCCCAGGCGTTGTTGAATTTGCTCCAGCGGCACGCCCCGGGTCTCATGAACCATGAATTTCACCCATAGCAATTGCAGAATCATCATCCCGCAAAAGAACAGGAACACGTAGCCCGGTGAGAAAGCCGACACCATCTTGGGAAAAAACGTCGTGAGCAGCGCGGCGAAGATCCAATGCGTGGAGCTGCCGAGCGTCTGGCCCTCCGCGCGATGGCGGTTGGGGAATATCTCTGCGATGAACACCCAGATCACTGCGCCTTGCCCGATAGCGTGCGCCGCGATGAACGCGAAAATGCAAGCCGGCACGATGCTGTAGTGCCCGGTGAAAAACGCCCAGGCCGTCAGCCCCAGCGAGCCGATGTAGCCAAACGAGCCAACAAACAATAGCGTTCGCCGGCCCAGCCGGTCAATCAGCCAAAGGCCCACGAAAGTAAAGATGAGGTTGGTGACGCCGATGCCTACCGATTGCAGCAGGGCCGCCTTGGTTCCCAGGCCTGTCATTTCAAATATGCGCGGCGCGAAATAGAGAATCGCATTGATGCCCGACAACTGATTGAAGAATGCAATCAGAAAGGCGAGCAGGATCGGAATGCGAAGCCGCCGCGTCCAGAACTTGCCCTTTGAAGTCTGCTGAGAGGATGCGGCCAAAATCGCATCGGCGTCAGCTTCAATCTTGGCCTGGGAAGCCTCGGGCTCGATCAACTGGAGTACCTTGATGCCGCCGGCGCGGTCGTTCTTTTTGGCGAGTAGCCAGCGGGGGCTCTCGGGAAGGCCAAAGCACAGCGCCGCATAGGCGAGCGATGGAAACGCTGCAACGCCGAGCATCCACCGCCAGGCATTCTCGCCAAGACCCGCCAGCAGTGCGTTGGATAAGAAAGCCACTAGGATGCCGAAGACTATGTTGAATTGAAACATCCCAGCCAGCCGTCCGCGGTACTTAGGTGGCGCAATTTCGGAGATATAAAGCGGGGCTGCCACCGTCGAGATACCAATTCCCAGGCCGCCAATGATGCGCGCCAGGATGAAGATCCAAACGTTGTTTGCCAGAGCGGAGCCAACGGCACTCGCCAAATAGAGGATGCCGATAAACAGCAGCGTAGGTTTGCGGCCGAATCGATCCGTTGGCCAGCCGCCGATCAACGCACCGAGCACCGTGCCGTAAAGAGCTGAAGCCATCGCAATCCCATGCATGCCAGCGCCTAGCCCCCAGAGCGCCTGAATAGTTTGCTCGGCACCGGATATGACCACGGTGTCAAATCCGAATAGAAATCCCGCTAGCGCGGATGTGACAGACCAGAGAACGATGCGACCATTCATAGATTCCGCTGCTCAGTGTATCTGATCGCGTGGTTAGCGCGAGTGATAGAATGTCGCGAGTGAGTTCGATGCTGTTGGGGGCGATTGAAGCCGGTGGGACTAAGTTCGTGTGCGCCGTGGGGACAGCGGAGGGCGAGCTTGTCCGGGAAATCAGGATACCTACCAGCTCACCAGTCGAAACAATCGACCGGGTGGCCGCGTTCTTTCGGTCAGGAGGCGAAGCGCTGGCTGGGATTGGTATCGCGTCTTTTGGCCCCGTCGACCTCCTTCGAGGGTCACCTTCTTACGGGTTCATTACGTCGACGCCCAAGGTGGGCTGGCGGGACTTCGACTTTGTCGGCGCCGTAAAGGCAAGGCTCCCACTGCCCGTGGCA
>CAZDGT010000225.1:0-2768 GCA_964504905.1 uncultured Bordetella sp.
CACTGAAGAACTGCTGCTGCAACCGATCACGTATCTCGATAATTTGGCCGGGGGTGATTTACGCGCCGGCGGTGCCGCGTTCTGCGCGGCATTCAATCCGCTGACCGCGAAGTTCCCGTTCAATCCGACGGCCACCGCCGAGGTGACGCTCGACGAGCTGGGCGGCATTCTGCGCCCGCAAAATGGCAGGCTGTGGACGTTCTATGAATCGTCACTCAAGAGCGTGATGCAATGTCCCAACGGCGATTGTTCGCCGCAAGGCAGCACGCCTATTAGTCCGGTATTCGTGCGCTACATCAGCCAGATGATGAAGTTCTCACGCGCGGTTTACGGCGAGAGCGGGCAGGAGCCCAATCTTCGTTATACGCTGCGTCCGCAAGCTACCGATCAGGTGGATCAATTTGAAGTTGCCGTCAATGGCGATCTCGCATCGCTCAAGGGAGGCGCGTCACGGCAATTCTCCTGGCCGGGCCCGGGTACCCGCAATTTCCGGCTGGATCTCAAAGTGGCGGGCGGCAGCCAGTTGGGAGCCCAGTCTTTCGACGGCCCCTGGGCGGTGTTCCGCTTCTTTGCCGATGCGAATCGAACCACCAACGCAGGCAACGGCTATACCTTCACTTGGGCGGTGACTTCGGGACGCAGCCAGCAGCCGCAGATGGTGAAGGGGCGTCCGCTGATCTATGAATTTTTTGTGGATACGGGAGGCGGCCCGGCCGTGTTCAGTAAAGACTTCTTGTCTTCGCTGAAGTGCGTGACTCCGGTGGCACGCTGATGGAACATCCTTCGCGCGTAGGCAAATACGAGGTGGAAGAATTCCTGGGCGGCGGGATGTCCCGGGTGTATCGCGCCAAGGACAGCGTTCTAGGGCGGCGCGTCGCCCTCAAAATTCTGGCCGATACCGTGGCGACCGACGCCGACGCCAAGGCTCGATTCCTGCAGGAGGCTCGCCTGGCTTCTAGCATCGCCCACGAAAACATAATCGCTGTTTACGACTTCGGTGAAGATGCCGGACGCCCCTTCATGGTGATGGAGTTTTTGGAAGGCGAGAGCCTGCGGGATGCCATCCAGAACCATCGGACCGGCGATTTCGCGCGGCGCGTGCAACTCGCGCTGCAAATTGGCCGCGCCATCGGGCACATACATCTGAAGAAGATCGTCCACCGCGATATCAAGCCGGAGAACATTCACGTGGATTCGCTTGGGCGCGCCAAGCTGATGGATTTTGGTATCGCCAAGGCGGATGGCATCCAGCTCACCAAGACCGGATTTACGCTGGGGACGCCATATTACATGTCGCCCGAGCAAGTGCTGGGGCAGGACGTTACCACGCAGGCCGATGTGTATTCGTTCGGCGTGTTGATGTATGAGTTAATGACCGGCAAGAAGCCGGTAGAAGCGGAGAATTTCGAAAAGATCTTCCACAAGATTCTTTACGAGCCGCTGAATTTGGAACCGCTGCACGAAGCGCTGGTTGCGCCGGCGGTGATCGATCTGATCCGCAAGTGCATGGCGAAGCCTCCGGCCGAGCGTCCGCAGGGGCTCAGCATTGTTTGCGGCGCCCTGGAAGAAACGTTGAAGCAAGGCGCGCTGCAGCCGCGTCCCGCGCCCGCCGCATCCACACCGCAAGCTGCATCGAGCGATGATCTCCCGGAGTTCCTGCAAGGGCTTCCTGCGCCGCTGCGAACGCAGGGTGGATTGGCTTTGTTGGGCGGTGGGGCCACGCTCATCGTGATCGCCGCTGTCTATTTGGGTCTGCGCCTCGCGCGGGTTATCTGAATCCGATGCAATTGCCATCGATGGTAGGTAAGTACGAGCTGCTGGAATTCCTGGGCGGCGGCATGTCCCACGTGTATAGGGCACGCGACACCGTGATCGAGCGGCCCGTCGTGGTGAAAATCCTCACCGAAGAAGCGTCGTCGGACGCTGAATCGAAGGCGCGTTTCCTGCACGAAGCCAAGATCGCGGGGGGCATCCAACACGAGAACATTGTCAGCGTGTTCGATTACGGGGAGCACGGCGGGCGGCCTTTCATCGTGATGGAATACCTGGAAGGCGAGGACCTCCGCTGCGCCATCCGCGACGGCCACACTGGGAATCTTGCGACCCGCCTGCGTATCGCCACCGACATCGCCGCCGCCCTGCAATACGTGCACGAGCGCGGCATTATCCATCGCGACATCAAGCCGGAAAACATCCACATGGATAAAAATGGCAAGGTGAAGCTGATGGATTTCGGAATCGCCAAGACCGCCGATCTCTCGCTGACGCGGACCGGCATGGCAATGGGAACGCCGTATTATATGGCTCCCGAGCAGGTGGCGGGGAGAGCGACTACGCCGCTGATCGATATCTATGCGTTCGGCATGTTGTTCTTCGAGCTGCTCACGGGCGTGCGCGGCATTCAGGGCGATACCATGGAAACGTTGTTCTACCAGATCATGAATCAGCCGCTGGATGCGAGCATGCTGGAGAACGCGGGAGCGCCGCCGGCGGTTCGGGACCTGATTCTTCGCTGTACGGCCAAGGGCGCCGAGCAACGTCCGCAGAGCCTGCGCGAAGTGATCGACGTACTGAGGCGCGCGACGCCCGCTGGCGGAGGAATAGCGAGAACCGAGGCCACGCGAACGCTGGTATCTCCCACGCCCACGCCGGCGGCGAAACCATCTGCATCGCGATCGGGGAAACCGGTGGTCGTCGGCTTACTCGCCATCATTGGCCTGCTCGCGGTGGCGGCGGCGATTTACTTGTGGGTACATCGCGTGGTTGCG
>CAZDGT010000226.1:0-1969 GCA_964504905.1 uncultured Bordetella sp.
GGATCTTCAAATCCTGTCATGGCTTCGACGTACGTGGGTTTTGATTTCAACACCACATCACCCAGCCCGGCATCGCCGGCCATGCGTTCGGTGTCGCTGACGAGCACCGCTCCAGCAACACAACCCACCAAAGCTTCCACCAGTTTGAGCACCTCGGCGGGCAGCGGCTTGAGCAGCGCCATGTCCGACACCGCCACGCGGCCGCCCGGTTTGAGCACCCGCGCC
Source organism: uncultured Bordetella sp. (assembly GCA_964504905.1). Lineage (GTDB taxonomy): Bacteria > Acidobacteriota > Terriglobia > Bryobacterales > Bryobacteraceae > Palsa-187. The sequence goes on from CAZDGT010000226.1 coordinate 226, forward strand.
ATCTCACGCCAGACCTGCGCCTTGTCCGGCGAGAGGTTGATCACACAATTGGAAATGATGACATCCACACTCGCGTCCGCGACCGGCAAATGCTCGATTTCGCCCAGACGAAACTCGACATTATCCAGCCCGGTCTGTTTTTGATAAGCGGCCGTATTGCGACGCGCCTTGGCCAGCATATCGGGCGTCATGTCCACACCGATGGCCCGGCCGGTCGCGCCGACCTTGCGTCCAGCGATGAACACGTCAAAGCCACCGCCACTGCCGAGGTCAAGGACGACTTCCCCGGGCTTCAGAGCAGCGAGCGCCGCGGGATTGCCGCACGAAAGTCCCATGTTCGCGCCCTCCGGCAGCGCCTTAAGCTCCTCGACGGAATAACCCAACTCGCGCGCCAGCTTGTCACTGTCCTGCGGCGAAGATCCGCAGCACGAAACCCCCGGCCCGGTGGCGCCGGCCGAAGTTTTTTTGGCGATGGTTGCGTAGCCATGCCGCACCAGGTCGCGCACGGATTCGGAATCGATTACTGATTTTGTTTCACTCATAAATCACAACATCCCTTGCCGGACGTTCCGGCTGCGGCCACCTGCCCCACCCACTCACGTTCGCCGCGAATCTTTCCGAGCCGCTTCAAATCCTCGCGAAAGATCGAATGCGACTGCACGCAATCCTGGAGGCAGCGCAGTTGCAGATCGAGTTCGGGCGGCGCATTGTCCGGCAGCCGGTAAATCATCCATTTCTCGTGCCGCCGCGCGATGACCAGCCCGTGGCTGCGCAGATAAGCCAGGTGCTTGGAGACCGCCACCTGCGGCACCTTCAACACCCTTTGGAAATGGCAGACGCACAGCGGACCCTGGGCCAGCAAGTGCAGGATGCGAAGCCGGGTCTCATCGCAAAGACACCGGTAAATTTGCAGCAACTTCATATACTTGCTTAGATATATACCTGTTTAGGTATATGTTGTCAAACCAGACCTCTCCGTGCCTCTGCGGCTGACTCCAGTGCTTGCGCTCACCAATACCATCCAAAGCAGTCTGAGTAACCGCGCTCGTGATCAGAGTGCACTTCGATTCCGATTCGATTCCGCGGTTGCGTCTGTCCGCAGTTTGGATCATCCTACCCCGGTTATGAAAGAGGCTGGCTGGGCCCAGACAAAATTCCACATTCGGCAGAAAAATCCTCCTCAACCATTATGAGAACGAACTTCATTTCCACGGTCATTATTGCAGCCGCGATTGCCTCGCCGGCTCCGTTTATCCACGCGGCAGAGGCGCCCGGTCTGGAAGCCTCACTGCAAATCTATTCCGCCCATTTTTCCAGGAGTTCGCCCGATTTTAACAAGCGCTTTCCCAGCCGTTACAACTACGACAATAACGCGGGCGCCACGATGCAGCTTCTGCTCACCATCAATGATGGGACGCTGCTCCCGCTGGCGCGCGACGCAGTTTCCGTGGACACCTTCGTGGACGATACGTACCAGAACCTGATGAATGCGGGCGACCCAAACCGATATCCTTCCTACGGTCAGAACGGCCAGAGTTCCATCTCGGAGGATGGACGTTCGATACTCTTCACGGTGGCCGGCACGCGCTCGCCCGCGGAAGATGCAGGACGCGTCTTCGTGCGTGGGACTCTTCAGGCGCGCATCAGCCGGGGAGACGCCATCGTCGTCAGCAACCAGATGCAGCTGGTGGTTGGTCAGAGCGTGATGGTTGGACCCTTTCGGACGGTGGTGCGCTCAGTCTCG